>JALWGP010000030.1 GCA_027038775.1 Sedimenticola sp.
GTCCTGGATCGAGCCCGAGCTGCGCGAACAGCAGGGAGAGCTGGAAGCGGCGGCCGAGGGCCGGCTGCCGAAACTGGTCGAGCTGAAGGACCTCAAGGGAGACCTGCACTGCCACACCTCCGAGAGCGACGGCCGGGAGAGCCTGGAGGCCATGGCGCGGGCGGCGAAGGCGCTGGGCCACCGCTATCTCGCCATCACCGAGCACAGCCAGCACCTGGGCGTGGCCCGCGGGCTCACGCCCGAGCGGCTGCTGGCCCACTGCGAGGCCATCGACCGGCTGAACGAGAAACTGAAAGGCGTCCGCCTGCTCAAGGGGGTGGAGGTGGACATCCTCGAGGACGGCACCCTGGACATGCCCGACGAGGTGCTGGCCCGCCTGGACGTGGTGGTGGGCGCCATCCACTTCGCCTTCGGCCTGTCGCGGAAGAAGCAGACCGAGCGGGTGATCCGCGCCATGGACAACCCCCGCTTCCACATCCTGGCCCATCCCACGGCGCGGCTCATCGGCAGGCGCCGGGCCTGCGACCTGGACATGGAGCGGATCATGGACGCCGCCCTGGAGCGGGGCTGTTACCTGGAGCTCAACGCCCAGCCCCAGCGGCTGGACCTGAACGATCTCCACTGCCGCATGGCGAAGGAGCGGGGGCTCAAGGTGGTGATCTCCACCGATGCCCACAGCAGCGGGCAGCTCCAGTACCTCCGCCACGGCGTTGGCCAGGCGCGGCGCGGCTGGCTGGAAAAGGGGGACGTGCTCAACACGCTGGGATTGAACTCCTTTCTACGGGCGCTGAAACGCTGATACAGGGCTATCGGAGGCGGCCGCTGCGCGGCCTTGTGGAGCCAAAGACGGAGACCCGCCAAGGCCGTCAGGCCGCCGCGGGCAATCATTGTGGCAGGAACCGGTCCAGCGCTTCCCTGAACGCTTCCGTGTTCTCAAACCGCAGTGCCTTCATGCCGGCCCGGCGGGCCCGCTCCACGTTGCCCGGCGAGTCGTCGATGAAAAGAACTTCGCCGGGCTCCACGCCCATCCGGCAGGCCACCACCCGGAAGGTGCGTGGATCCCGCTTGCCCATGCCGAGGTGGTGGCTGTTGAAGACCCGGTCGAAGTGGTGGAAGAAGCGATCCCGCGCCTCCAGCCGGTCGAGCCAGTCGGTCTGGTCGCTGAGGATCGCCACCCGGAAGCCCCGGCTGCGCAACTCGTCCACCAGCGCCAGCATCTCCGGGCGCAGCCGGAAACGCTGGAGGATCTCCTCGCGCAGCCGGGCCTCGTCGCCGGTGATGCCGGTACGGGCCTCGAGCAGCCTCCAGAAGTCCGCCTCCGTGCCCCTTCCCGTCACGTAGCCGCTGTCGTAGACCGCATCCATGCCCTGGCGGAGCATCCAGTCCGGGTCCAGGCCGTGGCGGCGGGCGATCTCCGCCAGCCCCTCGCGGAAGCCCTCCTCGGCGAGCACGCCGCCGTAGTCGAAGAGCAGGGTGGTGATCGGCTTCTCTTCCGGTTCCATGGCAGGTACATTGGGGCCTTTCGGGCTGCCGTGCAAGGTCTGGTTCATGGTTCTGTCTGCCGGAGTGGTCGTCATACGCAGGGAGGGGGAAAGCTGCCGCTTCCTGCTGCTGCGGGTCTTCAACTACTGGGACTTCCCGAAAGGGGAGGTGGAGCCGGGAGAGGACCCGCTGGTGGCGGCGAGGCGGGAGGTGAGGGAGGAGACCGGCATCGCCGAGCTCGAGTTTCCCTGGGGGGAGATCTTCGTCGAGACCGAGCCCTACGGCAGCAGCCGGCGGCGCAAGGTGGCGCGCTACTACCTGGCGGAGACGGCGGTGCGGGAGGTGGAACTGCCGGTCAACCCGGAACTCGGCAGGCCCGAGCACGACGAGTACCGCTGGGCGACCTACGAGGAGGCAAGGAGGCTGCTGGGCGAACGGGTCGGGAAGGTGCTGCGCTGGGCGGCGGAGCGGAGCGGTTGCCGCTGAGGATCACCCCTTCACGCGCTCGATGAGGGCGTAGGCGGAGTGGTTGTGGATGGATTCGAAGTTCTCTGCTTCCACGGTGTAGGCGCGGATGCGGGAATCCTCGTTGAGGCGGCGGGCCACGTCGCGCACCATGTCCTCCACGAACTTGGGGTTGTCGTAGGCGTGCTCGGTGACGTATTTCTCGTCGGGTCGCTTGAGCAGGCCGTAGAGCTGGCTGGAGGCCTCGCTCTCCACCAGGTCGATGATGTCCTCGATCCAGACGAAGTCGTCGCTGCTCACGGTGACGGTGACGTGGGAGCGCTGGTTGTGGGCGCCCCGGTCGGAGATGGACTTGGAACAGGGGCAGAGGCTCGTCACCGGCACCACCACCCGGGTGAACATGCTGGGCGTGCCATCCTTCACCTCGCCGATGAGGGTCACCTCGTAGTCGAGCAGGCTCTTCACCCCGGAGACGGGGGCGGTCTTCTCCACGAAGAAGGGGAAGGTCATCTCGATGTGGCCCGCCTCCGACTCCAGCCGCTCCACCATCTCCACCAGCATCTCCTTGAAGGAGTTCACCGAGATCTCGCGCTCGTGGTTGTTGAGGATCTCCACGAAGCGGGACATGTGGGTGCCCTTGAAGTTGTGGGGCAGGAAGACGTACATGTTGAAGCTGGCGATGGTGTGCTGCTCGCCTTCGCTGCGGTCCTTTACCCGCACCGGGTGGCGGATGTCCTTGATGCCCACGCGGTCGATGGCGATTTCCCGGGTGTCGGGGCTGCCCTGGACGTCCTCGATTTCGGTGGTGCTGCAGTGGCTGGTCATGGGAGGGTGGATCGGTGCTCTGGGATGGAAGCCGGCTATTTTAGTCCTCCCGGGGGCTTTAGGGAAATCCCTGTTTTCCTCGCGATTCGTGGCGAAGGGGACCGGACCTCACCCTTCCGTCAGTGGCTCCGTTCCACCACGTAACGGGCCAGCTCGCGCAGGTGTCCGGCTTCGGGACCGAAGCCGGAGAGGGCCTCGAGCGCCTCGTCGAGCAGTTCCGCGGCCTTCTCGCGTGCCCCCTCGAGCCCCAGCAGGCTGGTGTAGGTGGGCTTGTTGGCCGCCTCGTCCTTGCCCCGGGTCTTGCCCAGGGTGTGGGTGTCGGCCACCACGTCGAGGATATCGTCCTGGACCTGGAAGGCGAGGCCCACCGCCTTGGCGTAGCGGTCCAGCGGCCGGAGAAGCTCTTCGCCGGCGCCGGCCGAGAGCGCCCCGAGCTGGATGCTGGCGCGGATCAGGGCGCCGGTCTTGTGGATGTGCATGTTCTCCAGCTCGGGCAGGGTCATGCTGCGTCCCACGGCATCGATGTCCAGGGCCTGGCCGCCCGCCATGCCGCGGGAGCCGCTGGCGCGTGCAAGGATGCGGACCATCGCGAGGCGGCGTTCCAGATCCGTCCCGTCCCCTTCGCACAGCAGCTCGAAGGCCATGGACTGCAGGGCGTCCCCCACCAGGATGGCGGTGGCCTCGTCATAGGCCCGGTGGCAGGTGGGCTTGCCGCGGCGCAGGTCGTCGTCGTCCATGGCGGGCAGGTCGTCGTGCACCAGCGAGTAGCTGTGAATCAGTTCCACCGCGCAGGCGGCGCGGTCCATCGCCTCCAGGGCGCCGCCGGCGGCGATGCCTGCGGCATAGACCAGCAGGGGGCGGACCCGCTTGCCGCCGTTGAACGTGGCGTAGCGCATGGCCTCGTGCAGGCGCCGGGGCAGGCTGGTCTCCGCGGGCAGGAAGCGGGCCAGCTTACGGTTGACCCGGTCGGCGCAGGCGCAGGCAAACTCCGGGAAGGGCTGGTCAGCCGGGCTGATCGGGTTCGAAGGGTTCAGGTTCTGCATCGAGGCTCTTTTCCGAGAGGATCTTCACTTTCTGCTCCGCCTCTTCCAGTGAGCGCTGGCAGCTGCGCGTGAGGGTGATTCCCCGTTCGAAGAGTTTCAGCGCCTGCTCCAGCGGCAGGTCGCCCTGCTCGAGCTGGTTCACCACCTCCTCCAGCTCCTCCAGGGCCTCTTCGAGGGGAGGGTTTTTTGGTTTCCTGGGACTCATGGGCTGACCGTCCGGCAAATGGAAAAGCTAACCGGGCCGGCGGCCCGTGGTCAACATCAGCAGCGCGACACCGTCCAGCAGCAGGCTGATGCCCACCATCAATCCCACCAGCCAGTCGGAGTGGAAAGGCCAGCCACCGATGAAGACCAGGGCCAGCACCAGGGAGACCAGCCCGTTGCCCAGCGTCCAGGCCCACCCGGGCAGGGGGCGCAGCTCCAGCCCGAGGAGGAGGCTGGCGAAGCCGTCCATGAGGAAGTAGACGATGAGCAGCAGGCCGATGGCCGCGGTGCCGGCCTTGGGATAGAAGGCGATCAGCAGGCCGAGGACGACGAGGATTGCGGGCTTCATCCAGCCGGTGCTGGTGCGGGTGTAGCTCGACCAGGCCACCCAGGCGGAGAGCACGCCCGCCAGGATCAGCAGCAGGGCGATGAGCAGCGAGAGCGCCAGCCCCATCACGCGGGGCAACACCACGCCGGCCAGCCCCACCACCACCAGCAGCAGGCCCGCGGTGCGCAGGCGCCTGCGGGTGGTCTCGTCCATGGCGATGAGCAGTTGTCCGGTGAGCACGGTCCTGGCAGGTTATTTCAAGGAAGGCAGGCTTGGATTATGCCAGAGTCGTCCCCAGGTTGGGGTTCGAGTTCGGTGCCGGGTGCAATCTGGCCGCCCGGCGCGACCGCGAGGCTCACGCCGCTTGACGTTCCCGGGCAAAACCACTATGATCCGCGCAGCGTGACAGGGCAGGGTTGCCCGAAGCGGTTGCTCAGGCAAGGTTCGGAGCAGTGGCAGGGAAGGAAGTTTGTTTCCAGGAGCCCCGGTTACGGGGTTTTTTGTTGCGGTTGGTACGGAAATGGGCCTTGCGCCCATTTTTTTGTTTGCGGGGAAATGCAGAAGAGCTCCAAGGCGATCCGGGATCTGGTGCGCGGGGTGGTGGAACCCATGGGCTACGAGCTGGTGGGTGTCGAGTACCTCACCGGCCAGCCTGGCGGAAACCTGCTCCGGGTCTACATCGACCGGGAAGAGGGCATCACCCTGGACGACTGCGCCGCCGTGAGCCACCAGCTCAGCGGCGTGCTGGACGTGGAGGATCCCATTCCCGGGAACTACACCCTGGAGATCTCGTCTCCCGGACTGGATCGGCCGCTGTTCGAGCCGGAGCACTTCGAGCGGTACGCGGGAAAGAAGGTGAACATCCGCCTCGAATCGTCGGTGCACGGCCGGCGCAGGTACAAGGGCACGCTGCTGGGCATCGGGGACGGCAGGGTGCAGGTGGAGGTGGACGGCGAGGTCCATTCGCTGGACCTGGACGAGATACGCGACGCGCGCCTGGTTCCGGAATTTTGATTTCATGAGGGTTTCAACACGATGAACAAAGAGATCTTGCTCGTCGTTGACGCGGTTTCAAACGAGAAAGACGTCGACGAGGAAGTGATCTTCCAGGCCATCGAGGCCGCCCTGGCATCCGCCACGCGCAAGAAGCATGGCGGAGATATCGAC
>JALWGP010000031.1 GCA_027038775.1 Sedimenticola sp.
CCCAGGTCGACGCCCAGCTCGCGGGCGAAACGACGCACCGCCGGGCGAGAAGATGGCCAAGCCTCTGCCCATCGCCCCCACCTACGACGACATGCCGGCGCGCAAGGCCCATGCCAGCCCGGCGGTGCGTCGTTTCGCCCGCGAGCTGGGCGTCGACCTGGGTCGAGTGCAGGGCAGCGGCCGCAAGGGGCGCATCACCAAGGAGGACGTGCAGAGTTTCGTCAAGTCGGCCCTTGCCGGTGGCGCACCCGCCGCCGCGCCCGCGGGCGGCTTCGCCCTGCCTGCGGCGCCCGAGGTCGACTTCAGCCAGTTCGGCGAGATCGAGGAGGCCGAGCTGGGGCGCATCAAGAAGATCAGTGGCAAGCACCTGCACCGCAGCTGGATTACGGTTCCCCACGTCACCCAGTTCGACGAGGCGGACATCACCTCCCTGGAGGCCTTCCGCAAGGAGATGAAGGCCGAGGCCGAGAAACAGGAGGTGCGTCTCACCTTCATGCCCTTCCTGATGAAGGCCTGCGTGGCGGCGCTGAAGCGGTTCCCCACCTTCAACGCCTCTCTCGCGCCCGACGGCGAGAAGCTGATCCTGAAGAAGTACTTCCATATCGGCGTGGCGGTGGATACCCCCAACGGTCTCATGGTGCCGGTGATCCGCGACGTGGACGAGAAGGGCGTCTACGACCTGGCGCGCGAGCTGATGGAGATCAGCGGCAAGGCCCGCGAAGGCAAACTGGCCCCCGGCGACATGCAGGGCGGCTGCTTCACCATCTCCAGCCTGGGCGGCATCGGCGGCACCCAGTTCACCCCCATCGTCAACGCCCCCGAGGTGGCCATCCTCGGCGTTTCCCGGGCACAGATGAAACCGGTGTGGAACGGCAGCGACTTCGAGCCGCGGCTGATCATGCCCTTCAGCCTCTCCTACGATCACCGTGTCATCGACGGGGCCGAGGGGGTAAGATTCACCACATACTTGGGCGGGCTGCTGAGCGACATCCGCAGGCTGCTCCTGTAGGAGGCCCCCGGGCCGAACCGGAACGGGTTCGCGGCGAGGGCGCCGCTCCTACAGAGGGAACAGGTTTGGTGGGAGGCCCGCCCTCGGGCCGAACTTCACGCCGTTCGCGGCGAGGGCGCCGCTCCCACATGCTGGGGCCGGATCCCGTAGGAGACCGGCCCCGGGCCGAACGATCCGGCCACTCAAGGGTTCAAAGAGTCAGGAGTCCACAGGAACATGAGCAATACCATCGAAGTAACCCTCCCCGACATCGGTGACTTCAAGGACGTGGAGGTGATCGAGGTGCTGGTCGCCCCCGGCGACCGGGTGGAGAAGGAGGACTCCCTTATCACCCTGGAGAGCGACAAGGCCTCCATGGAGATTCCCAGCCCCGAGAGCGGCATCGTGAAGACGGTGAAGGTGCAGCTGGGCGACCGCATCAACCAGGGGGACCCCATCGTCGTGCTGGAGACCGAGGCGCTGGTGGAGGAGCCTGCGCCCGCGCCCGCCGCGCCGGAAGAGAAGTCGCCACCGGTGAAGCACACCCAGCCGGCGCCCCAGGCGCCTGCCGAGGGGGTGGCCGACATCCGTACCCAGGTGCTGGTGCTGGGCGCCGGCCCCGGCGGTTACACCGCCGCCTTCCGCGCCGCCGATCTCGGCATGAACGTGGTGCTGGTGGAGCGCTACGCCGAGCTGGGTGGCGTCTGCCTCAACGTGGGCTGCATCCCCTCCAAGGCGCTGCTGCATACGGTGGAAGTGATCGAGGAGGCGGCCGAGCTGGAGGCCATGGGCGTCACCTTCGGCAAGCCGAAGATCGACCTCGACAAGCTGCGCGCCGGCAAGGAGAAGGTGGTGAAGAAGCTCACCGGCGGCTTGGCCCAGATGGCGAAAGCCCGCAAGGTACAGGTGGTGCAGGGCACTGGCACCTTTGCCAGCCCGAAGACCCTGAGGGTGGAGACGGCCGACGGCGGCGAGACCCTCGTCGAATTCGACCACTGCATCATCGCCTGTGGTTCGTCGGCGGTGAAGATCCCTGTCTTTCCCAATGACGATCCGCGCCTTATCGACTCCACCGGCGCCCTGGCGCTGGAGGAGATCCCGAAGAAGATGCTCATCATCGGCGGCGGCATCATCGGCCTGGAGATGGCCACGGTCTACGCCACCCTGGGCAGTTCCATCGATATCGTGGAATTGCAGGACGGCCTCATCCCCGGCTGCGACCGCGACCTGGTCAGGCCGCTGGAGAAGCGCCTGCAGAAGAAGGTCAACCGCATCCTGCTGAAGACGAAGGTGGAGGCCATCAAGCCCCTCAAGAGCGGTCTGAAGGTGACCTTCGGCGGGGAGAACGCGCCGGGGCCCGAGACCTACGACAAGGTGCTGGTGGCCGTGGGCCGCACCCCCAACGGCAAGCGCATCGGCGCGGAAAACGCCGGCGTGGAGGTGGACGAGCGCGGCTTCATTCCCGTGGACCGGCACATGCGCACCAACGTGCCCCACATCTTTGCCATCGGCGACGTGGTGGGCAATCCCATGCTGGCACACAAGGCCACCCACGAGGCCAAGGTGGCCGCCGAGGTGATCGCCGGCCTGCCGGCCCTGTTCGATCCCATGACGATTCCCTCGGTGGCCTACACCGATCCCGAGGTGGCCTGGATGGGCCTCACCGAGACCGAGGCGAAGGAGAAGGGTATCCCCTACGAGAAGGCGGTCTTCCCCTGGGCCGCCTCCGGTCGCGCCATTGGCGTGGGACGCGACGAGGGCTTCACCAAGCTGCTCTTCGACCCCGACACCAAGCGCATCCTGGGTGCCGGCATCGTGGGGGTCAACGCCGGTGAGCTCATCGGCGAGACGGTGCTGGCACTGGAGATGGGTGCCGACGCCGAGGACATTGGTCTTACCATCCATCCCCATCCCACCCTCAACGAGAGCATCGCCATGGCCGCCGAGGTGGCCGAGGGCGCTTGCACCGACCTGCCGCCGCAGCGCAAGAAATAAGGCTCAGCGGCCGGGGCGGCCACTCACCCCGGTAGGAGCGGCCTTCCGGCCGCGAACGGCCGATCAGACAAACGGCCATTCCCGTTCGGCCCGGGGACGGGCCTCCTGCAGAGGAGGGTGGGTCGGGCTTCAGCGGCTTCCATGGTGAATTCCAGCATCAAACTTCACTACCGCGAATTCGGCGCCGAAAACGGCGGCCCCCCCCTGCTGCTGCTCCACGGCCTGCTTGGTTCCCTGGTGAACTGGCAGACCATCGCCCGGCGCCTGGCTCAACACCACCGGGTGGTGGTGCCCGACCTGCGCAATCACGGTCGCTCACCCCACCATCCCGATGTCTCCTACCAGGCGATGGCCGGGGACGTGGTGGCGCTGCTGGATGAGCTGGAGATTCCCTCGGTGGTTCCCGTGGGCCACAGCATGGGCGGCAAGACCGCCATGTGGCTGGCGCTGGAGCAGCCGGGGCGGGTGGAGAAGCTGGTGGTGGTGGACATCGCGCCGGTGACCTATCCGGGGCGCCTCGGCGCGCTCATGGACGCCCTCCTCGAACTGCCCCTGGACCGCATCGAGCGGCGCGCCGAGGCGGACGAGTGGCTGAAGCGGCGCATTCCAGAGCGGGCCGTGCGCGACTACCTGCTGCAGAACCTGGTGCGCACCGGGGAGGGTTGGCGGTGGCGCACCAACCTGCGCGCCCTGCGCGACGGCCTCGATCTCATCCGCGGCTTTCCCGAAGTGCCCGGGGGCGTGCACTATCCCGGCCCGGCTCTCTTCGTCCACGGCAGCCGATCCGATTACGTGAAGCCCGAGTACCTGCCGCGCATGGAACTGCTATTCCCCCGCATGGAGCGGGTGGCGCTGGAGGCCGGCCACTGGGTCTACGCCGAGCAGCCCGAGGCCTTTCTCTCGGTGCTGGAGCAGTTCCTGTAGGAGCGGCGCCCTCGCCGCGAACGGTTTGAAGTTCGGCCCGGGGGCGGGCCTCCTGCGGCTGTTGCAGGCCCCGGTCCACGGGGAAGCGTCCACCGGAGCTCGGACCGGGAACAACCTTCTGCTACACTTTCGCCCTTTCCGGTCAACCTCTTCTCTCCATGAAAATCGTCTCCTTCAACGTCAACGGCGTGCGCGCCCGCCCCCACCAGCTCCAGGCCCTGGTCGAGAAGTACGACCCCGACATCATCGGCCTGCAGGAGACCAAGGTGCAGGACAGCGAGTTTCCCGTGGAGATGATCGAGTCCCTGGGTTACCAGGTTCACTACCACGGCCAGAAGGGCCATTACGGCGTGGCGCTGCTGTCGAAGGAGACGCCGCTGGAAATCGTGTGTGGTCTGCCCGACGATGACGACGACAGCCAGAAGCGCCTCATCACCGGCCGTTTCCGCACGCCCGGCGGCGAGGAGGTGACGGTGATCAACGGTTACTTCCCCCAGGGGGAGAACCGCGACCACCCGGTGAAGTTTCCCGCCAAGCGGAAGTTCTACGCCGAGCTCACCGGGTGGCTGAACCGGGATTTCCCGCCCGATCTCAACCTGGCGGTGATTGGCGACATGAACATCGCCCCCACCGACAAGGACATCGGCATCGGTCCCGACAACATGAAGCGCTGGCTGCGCACCGGCAAGTGCAGCTTCCTGCCCGAGGAGAGGGAGTGGCTGGAGAAGCTCATGGCCTGGGGTCTGCACGATACCTTCCGGGAGAAGTACCCGGAGGTGGACGACCGCTTCAGCTGGTTCGACTACCGCTCCCGCGGCTTCGAGCGCGACCCCAAGCGGGGCCTGCGCATCGACCTCATCCTGGCCAGCGATTCACTGAATGCGAAGGTGATGGATGCCGGCATCGCCTACGACATCCGGGCGATGGAAAAGCCCTCGGACCACTGCCCGGTGTGGACAGAGATCGAGGTTTGATTCAGCTGGTTCGGCGCGGGGGCGCGCCTCCTACAGTAGGAGCGGCCTCCCGGCCGCGAACCCAGCTCACCGCTTGTAATCCGCGTCCATCCAGCAGCGCGGCAGCGCCTCACCCGAGGGAAAGAGCAGATTTTCCTTGGCAAAGGTCTGGGGTTCGCCCATCTCCTCGCCGGCGTGGAAGCGGCCGGGGACGGTCTCCTTGCAGGGGTCGATGAGATCGGCCACGCTCAGCACCTCCACCAGGTCGCCGCTGTTCTTGTCCTTGAGAAACATGGTGCACCTCGCTGGTTCTGATTGTCTTCAATCAAAGTATGGTGGCTGGTGGCCGTTTTCTCAACAACCTTCCAGCAGACGGCCCTCGAGCGTCTCCTCCCCGATGCCCACCGCCTCCACCTTCACCAGGCTGTTCTCCAGCCCGGCCGGGCCGGTGAAGTGAATGCGCTGGTAGTCCGGGGTGTAGCCCGACCAGCACAGGACCTTTCCCACGGTCTCCGGGTTGCCCTCCACCAGCACCTCCACTTCCCGGCCGAGCCGTGCCTCCATCCTCTGCCGCTTGAGCCGGGCGGCGACCCGGTGCAGCTCCTCGCTGCGCCGCCGCTTCACCTCGCGGGGGACGGGGTCGGGCAGGGTG
>JALWGP010000032.1 GCA_027038775.1 Sedimenticola sp.
GCGCCCGGGCGGCACCCGGGCGGAGGCGCTCCGTGCCGCGGAGGTGTGGCTGGAGAGCATCCGGGACGATCCCGCGGAGCTGCTGCGCGCCATCTTCCGCGGGCAACGGGAGGAGGGAATGCCGTGAGGCCGATCGTGCTGTCGCTGCTGCTGTGGTCCTGGATCCAGGCGGGCTGGGCCGAGCCCTTCCTCGAGGCGTCGCTCGACCCCCCCGATCCCTGGGTCCAGCAGCAGGTGCGCTACCGGGTGCGCCTCTACCGCGATTCCCACCTGCAGCAGGGCCACTTTCTCGCGCCGGAGATCCCCGACGTGCTGGTACTCGATGCCGGCGGCACCCCTGAACCCCGCCGGGTGGTGCGGGGAGGCAGGGAGATGGAGCTGCTGGAGCAGGAATGGCTGCTCTTTCCGCAGCGCAGCGGCCAGATCGTGCTGCCGCCACCGGTCTTCAGCGGGCGCGACTTCTACCTGCGCGGAGCGCCGTTACCGCTGAACGTGAAGCCGCGCCCGCCGGGAAGCGGCGACTTCCCCTGGCTGGTGACCACCCGGCTGGAGATCGTGGAACAGTGGAGCGGTCCCCTGGAGGGGTTGCGCCCGGGCGAGCACCGGGTTCGCCGCATCCGTCTGCGCGCCCTCGCGCAGACCGGGGCCCAGCTGCCGATCCCGGTGATGGCGCCGGTGGCGGGCTTCGAGATCCAGCCCCTGCCGGCACGACTCTCCTGGCGCTTCGAGGAAGGGGTGCTTTGGGGCGAGCGCGTCCACGCCTTCCGTTACCTGGCCACGGGCGAGGCGGAGGGAGCGCTGCCGCCCCTGGTGGTGAGATGGTGGGACCCGGAACGGGCGGGGGTGCAGGAGAAGCGGCTGCCGGCCAGGCCCTACCGGATTCTCGCCGGCGAGACACCGGGGGTCCGGCCGGCGCCGGCGGAGGAGCGGGAACCGGGAGAAGGGGGCGAGGAGGAGGCGTCGGCGGGCGCGGGCCTGCCTCTGTTCCTGGGCGCCGCGGGCCTGGTGGTGATGGCGGCGTTGCTCCGGTACGGTCGCTTGGGGCTCGCCCTTTGGCTCTCCTGGCTGGCCGCGCAGGTGCGGTTGTGGTCCGCCTGCCTGCGCGGTGACTGCCGGCGCGCGACGAGGGTGCTGGTGGAGTGGCGCAGGCTGCACGGCTGGCCCCCGATGGAACCGGTGACCCGCCGCGCCTGGGAGGCGCTGGACCGTGCCTGTTACGGGGAAGGGGAGAGCGCATGGTCCGGGCGCCAGGGTTGGCCCGGCCTGCGCAGGCTGGTGGGACGCCCGGCACGGGAGCGGGACCCCGGCTGTGCCGGCGACCCCCTGCCACCCTTGTGGTGTAGCGGAAAGCGCCCCGGCAACCGGGCGATCACCCGCCGGAGGGGGTGAGCGCTTCGGCAGGCGACCCGGCGGGCGGGGCCTCGGCCGCCGGAGTCTCCGCCGTGGGTGGCGCCTCCTGGTAGTAGTAGTCGTAGTTGCGGTGCAGGCGGTTGGTGAAGCTCCAGGCTTCGCTGAAAGAGAGACCGTTGCCCTTGGGCAGGATCACCTTGATGTAGAGTCCCTCGTCGTGCTTCCGCTTGAGCCCGGCCAGGATGGCGTCCAGTTTCTTGCGGGAGACGGCCTTGAACTCTCCCTCGCCGCCCTCGCGCCACTCGATGTGGTACTTGCCCTTGCGCTTGTAGTAGCGCACCTCCACCAGGTAACGGCCCTTGGGGGAGCGGGCGGGGCGCACCAGCCGGTCGTACTTCACCTTGAGGGTGTCGTAGTCGCCCGCCAGCTGCAGGTACTTCTCTTCCACGCTCTGGCGCTCCTCCCGCGCCTGGGCCAGCTGCTGCTCCTGGATCTGCAGCTTGCTCTTGAGAGCGGCCACCTGGAGGGACTTGCGCGACAGCTCCTCCTTGAGCTCGAGGTGGGCCCGCTGCAGTTCTTCCAGCTCCTGGCGTGCCTGGCGTCTCTCCTCCAGCGCCGTACGCCGTGCCTCCTGGGCCGCCTCCCGGTCGAGCATCAGCTGGGCGGCCTGCTGGGCCAGGCTGTTGCGCTCCTCCAGCAGCGCCTCCAGCTGCAGGTCGCGGTCGGCGATGGCGCGTGCGCGCACCTCATTCTGTTCCTGCAGCCGCGCCACCCGCCCTTCCAGCTCGGCGATGCGCTCGTCGGCGGCGCGCAGCTGCTCCAGGGCCGCCTCCAGCTGGGCGCGGATGCTCTGCTTCTCCTTGCCGGCGGCGCGCGCCAGCTCCATCGCCTCCCGCTCCGCCTGCAGGGTGGCGCGCAGCTCCTTCACCAGCTCCATGTTGCGCAGCAGCACCACCACCATGGAGATGAGGAAGATCATCACCACCACGGTCATGATGTCGGTGAAGGAGGGCCAGAAGCTCTCGTTGCCCCGGTTTTCCTGCCGGTTCAGGCGAAGGTCGACGAAGCCGCCGCTCTCGTTCATTCGCCATCCCGCAGGCGAAAGCCCTTGCGCAGCAGTTCGATGATGGTGACCATGTCGAGGTCGGTCTTCTCCGAGCGCTCCTGGTACTGGTCCACCGCCTTCAGCAGCTGGGTCTCCACCTTCATGATCAGCTTGTGGGACTTCTCCATGCGATTCACCAGGTTCTGCAGCGAGCGCACCAGGCCGGTGAACTCGTACAGGGTGGTCTCCGGTTCCACCTGGAACCGGGGCGCCAGGTAGGTGGTGCTCACCTGTTCCACGGCGCTGAGCAGGTTGGTCTGGGCGTCGGTGAGCTTGAGGTAGAAGTAGCCGTAGAAGAGATAGCAGACGATGGCGGTGAGGGTGGTGGAGAGGGCGGTGGACATGCCGTGGATCACCAACCCCATGCCGCTCACGTTCACCGTGTTCTCCAGCAGGTCCGAGGCGCCGACGAGGGCAATGGAGAGGGAGACGATGGTGCCGAACACCCCGGTGAGAATGAGGATGTTGCTCACGTACTTGGGGAAGCTGGTGCGCGTGCTCTCGCTGGCGAGCAGCGTGCTGGCCAGGGCCGCCTGGTTGATGGGCGTGGCCGATTCGAAGAGCTGCTGCATGGTATGGAAACGGCGGGCGATGAGGGACCCCTCGGGCACGCCCTCGAGCAGCTCCTCCTCGTCGAGGTCGTGGTTGCGGATGAACCGGGCCAGGGCCGACTCCTCGTGCACGTAGTCGAGGAAGATGGTGACCATGCGCAGCACGCCCAGGGCGAAGAGCAGCAGGATGGCGCCGTTCACCACCAGGCCCAGGGTGGTGAGCTGGTTTTCCAGGTAGATGTCGCGCAGGAGATCGAACTTCCAGGAGACGACGCCGGCAAAGACCACCGCCACCAGCAGCATGAGCAGCAGGGTGTTGCGGCTGAAATGGGGACGGAAGGAGATGACCTGCAACGCACTGAACCTCTTGCCGGTTTTGCGCCGATCTTATCGACCGGCCGGCCGGAAGTCCATCCGCGGCTTTTCTCCAGGCGTTTCCGGCCCTATCATGGCCGCCATGCCGAACCTCTTCGAACTGACCACTGCGGCGCTGCTCGAAAGCGACCTGGACGGGAAGCTGGAACAAGCGGAGCGGCTGGCCGTCCTGTACCGCGATGGTCGGCTCGACGTCGCGCTGCGCCCCCAGCTTCCAGGCACCCTCGAAGCGGGAAGACCCGGGCGCCCGGTACTGGTCCCGCCGCGCGAGGTGCCGAAGCGGCGCCTCGGTTCGGCGGAGGGGCGCGCGGCCATGCTCCACGCCATTGCCCACATCGAGTTCAACGCCATCAACCTGGCGCTGGACGCCGTGGTGCGCTTTCAACAGATGCCGGAGGCCTTCCGCGCCGACTGGCTCCGGGTGGCACAGGAGGAGGTGCACCACTTCCGGCTGGTACGTGGGCGCCTGCGCGACCTTGGGCGTGACTACGGCGACTTTCCTGCCCACGACGGTCTCTGGGCGCTGGCCCGGGAGACGGCGGCGGACCCCCTGCTGCGCATGGCGCTGGTGCCCAGGGTGATGGAAGCCAGGGGGCTGGACGTGACGCCAGGAATCATGGAGAGGTTCTGCGCCGCGGGCGACCGGGAGACGGTCGCGGTACTGGAGGTGATCCTGCGCGACGAGATCGGCCACGTGGAGGCGGGCAGCCGATGGTTCCGCCACCTGTGTGGCGAGCGCGGGCTGGAACCCGAAAAGACCTACTTCGAACTGCTCGGCCGCCACCTGGGCAACCGCGTCTCTTGTCCGCTGCACCACGAGGCACGACGGGCGGCGGGCTTTTCCCACAGTGAACTGGAACGGCTGGAACAGCTATGCAGAAGGTGATGGGTCTGTTGCTGCTGGCGCTCGCCGGCACCGCCGCTGCCCAGCAGGTGGACCTGCTGGTGTACCGGGTGGAAGAGAAAGGGGTGGCGCCCTATATCAGCCGCATCCTGGTCTCCGACGCCTTCGTGCGCATCGACGAGGGCGAGGATTCGCCCAACGGCTACACCCTCTATAACCGGGTTTCCCACCGTATCTACAACGTGGACCCCGAAGAGGAGACGGTGCTGGTGCTGCAGCCACCGGTGGTGCAGCCCCGGCCGCCGGAAGGATTCTCCGTGGATGCCGCGCTCCTGAGCGATCCCGGGGCGCCGCCGGTGGCCGGCCGTTCACCCCGGAGGCTCGAACTGCGCGCCGCCGGCCGGCTCTGCCGGACGCTGCAGGTGGTGGAGGGGCTCATGCCGCGGGCGGTGCAGGGGCTGCGGGAGTTGCGGCTGGCGCTGGCACGGTTGCAGGGGACGCCTGCCGGGGACGAGGGCGCGGATCCCTGCGAGCTCGCCGAGTATGTCTACGTACCGGCGCGCGCCCTCGAGCACGGGTTGCCGCTGGTGGACCTCATGGAGGGGAAGCAGCAGGTGCTGCTCGATTTCGATCCGGCATTCGAGGTGCCCGAAGAGGTGTTCCAGGTACCCGAAAGCTACGATCGCGTGGTACCGCCGCCCCTCGTGGAACACTGACCGGGAACGGATCACCGGGGGCCCCTCCATTTTCCGCTTGTATCGTGCGCTACGGGCACTTACGCTGGTCCCGGGGAATGGAACTTTGTTTCCGGGGGCCGGGATTCCGGTTCGCAGCCGGGTTTTCCAAAAGGGGAGGCAACAGGGACGGGAGTGCATAGGATCATCGACCACATCAACGGGGCCTTGGCTCGGCCGGGTGTACGGGCGGCACTCTTCCTGCTGTTTCTGCTGCAGGGGTGCACGGAAGAGAAGCAGCCTGTCGTTACCCTGGGCGCACAGGCTTCGGTGCAGAATGCCCTCGTCTGGGTCGCGAAGGAACAAGGCATCTTCGCGCAGGAGGGGGTGGAGGTGAAGATCAAGCCTTATCCCAGTGGAAAGCGGGCGCTGGAGGGTATGCTGCGGGGCGAAGTGGAGCTGGCGGTGATGGCGGAGACGCCGCTGGCCATCGCGGCGCCGGCACACCCCCGGTTGCGCATCTTCGCCACCCTGGGAAAGAGCGACAACAACATCTGCGTGCTGGCCCGGCGCGACCGTGGGGTGGTCCGCCCGGAAGACCTCCGTGGCAAGCGGATCGCCACGCAACGGGGGTCCGCCGTCCACTTCTTCCTCTCGAGTTTCCTGCTGCAGGCAGGGTTGAGGCGGGACCAGGTGGAGCTTCGGTTCCTCGAGGTGGAGGAGCTGGCGGAGGCCTTCGCCCGGGGAGAGGTGGATGCCATCTCCATGCGGGACCCCGTCCTGGAACGGGCGGAGCAAATGGCCGGCGATGGCCGGTCGATTCGCCTGTGCAGCCCGGGCCTCTATACCAAGACCTACAACCTGGTGGGTTGGCGGGAGTTCTCCGGGCGCCACCCGGAAGCCATGGAGCGCATCCTGAGGGCCCTGTCCAGGGCGGCCCTGATGGTCCGGGAGGAACCGCGGGCGGCCCTGGCGGTGATGGAGAAGCGGCTGCAGATCGTGCCCGAGCGGCTGCAGCAGATCTGGTCCAATGTCAACTTTCGGCTCACACTGAACCAGGCCCTCCTGCTCAGTCTCCGGGAGGAGCTCCGATGGGCTGTCTCGGCCGGCCTGCTCGGCCCCGGCGTGCTCGAACCCGGGCGGCTGCCCGATTTTCTCGCCATGGTGGAAACGGCACCCCTGCAGAAGGTCCTGCCCGAGGCAGTGGGATTGATCGGGGTGGAGGAGAAAAACCCGTGATTCGCAACCGCCTGCGCATGTTGGGCTGGGCGGGGCTTCTGCTCGTGGTGGTGGCCGTGGGCATGGCTGCAGTGGGATATCGCCTGGTGGGGTTGGAGAAATCACACTACGACGACGTGGAGTGGCTGCGTAACAAGCTGGTCAACCTCAATGTGATTACCATGGACGTGCTCTACGACACTGCGGCGGCACTCCATCCCCGCCAGTGGCGCCTGGTGTACGAGAGCGTCGGGAAGCAACTCACCGCTCTTTCGCAGAGAGACGGGCCCAAGGCTGCGGCCCTGGCCGAGCTGCACCGCAAACTCGGGGATCGCATGTCCCGGTTCCTCGACGCCCGCGCATCCTGCGCCCCGGGGGACGGGGATCCGGATCTGTGCCGGGAGCTGCTGGCGCGCCTGGCGACACAGGTACGGGTGGTGCTGCAGGATCTCTTCGTCGAGACCGGTACCCTGGAGCGACAGGCCACCCTGCGGCTCGACCGCTATTTCTACCTCGGCATGCTCTTTCTCTTCGGCCTGCTGCTGACACTCGTCCTGTTCACCGTCACCCAGCTTATTCCCGTGGTCCGCAGGCTCGACCGCGGGCTCGGCGGACTGGTGGAGGCCGCCGAGCACTTCAGAAAAGGGGAGCTGGAACACCGCGTGGAAGATGGTGTCCGGGATGAACTCGGCATGTTGGCCACCGCTTTCAACGAGATGGCGCAACGCAGGAAGGCGGTGGAAGAAGCACTCAGGAGGAACGAGGCCAACCTGGCCGAGGCCCAGCAGGTGGCCCACGTGGGCAGCTGGGAACTGGACCTGGTGAAGAACCGGCTCTGGTGGTCGGACGAGATCTACCGCATCTTCGAAATCGATCCCCGGAAGTTCGGCGCCTCCTACGAAGCCTTCCTGGAGCGGGTTCACCCGGAGGACCGCGAGAAGGTGGACGACGCCTACCGCAGGTCGGTCGCCGACCGGACCTCCTACGAGATCGTGCACCGCCTCCTGCTCGACGACGGGCGCGTCAAGTATGTGCACGAAAGGGGCAGGACCCACTACACGGAGGACGGCACGCCGTTGCGCTCCATCGGAACGGTGCAGGACGTCACCGATCAGGAGCTGGCGAACCGGGCGCTGAAGGAGAGCGCGCACGAACTGGACGCCATCATCGAGAACCTGCCGCTGATGGTCTTCCTCAAGGATGCCGAACAGCTCCGCTACGTGCGTTTCAACCGTGCAGGCGAGGAACTGCTGGGGATCTCCAGGGAGCAGGTCCTGGGGCGCACCGACCACGAGCTGTTCCCGGCGGAACAGGCCGAGGCCTTCGTGCGCGAGGATCGACGCGTGCTGGAAAGCGGGCAGGCCCTGGACATCACGCTGGAACCCATCGACACGGTGCGCGGGCGCCGCCTGCTGCACACCCGCAAGGTGTGCATTTGCAGCGGTGACGGCAGGCCCCGTTACCTGCTGGGCATCTCCGAGGACATCACCCAGCGGGTGGAGACGGAGAACCGGATCCGCTACCGGCTCTCGCTGGAGGCCGCCATGGCGCATATCTCCACCGAGCTGGCCCAGGTGGGGGAAGAGAGGCTCGATGCCGCGCTGGACCGGGCCTTGGAGGAGATCGGCCGTGCAGTAAAGGCGGACCGGAGCTACCTTTTCCAGTTGGATCCGGGTGGCGAGACCTTCACCAATACCCACGAGTGGTGCCTGCCGGGAATCGCTTCTCAGATGCCGGAGATCCGCCAGCTGCCGGTGGCGGAGTTCGAGGCCGTCTTCCGGCTCTTTCGCAAGGGTGAGATCCTGAACGTGAGTGAACCCTCCGAACTGGCGGGGATCAGCACCACGCTTCGTGACTTCATGGAGGAAACAGGCATCCGTTCGCTGGTGAACGTCCCTGTGCTCTCCGAGGGGGAGCTGCTGGGGATCATTGGGTTCGATGCAGAGACGGAGTCCAGGCGCTGGCCCGAGGAGGATGTGCGGCTGCTGCGCATCGTGGCGGAGGCGGTGGCCGGTGCGTTGACACGGAAGCGGGCGACGCGGGCGATCCGGGAACACACCTGGTATCTGGAGGAATTGGACCGGGTCTCCAGGGTCCTCGCCGAGCACACCACCCAGCGGGAGATGCTGTGGGAAGTGGTCGATCTGGTGTTCGAACTCTTCCATGCCGATCGTGCATGGATGTTGCAGGCCGTTCCGGACGAAGAGGGGTTCGAGGTTCCCATCGAGCGGACCCGGCCCGAGTACCCGGGAGCCATCGCCACCGGCCTGAGGATCCCGGACGACGAATTCGGCCGGCGCATGATGGAGAGGCTGCTCGCGGAACGGGAGCCGGTGGTGATGCAGATGGCCGGGGTGGAGGATCTGCCCGACTACATGAAGTCCTACGGGGTCCGGAGCCAGATGCTCATCGCCATCCGCCCGTCGCTGGGCACCCCCTGGATCCTCGGCATCCACCAGTGTTCCCGGGAACGGGAGTGGAGTGCCGTGGAACGGCGCCTGTTCCAGGCCATCGCCGAGCGGGTGGCCATTTCACTGGTCGGGGTACGCCTGATGGAGGAGATCCGTCAGAGCGAACGGCGCCTGCAGGAGGCCGAGAAGATCGCCCAGGTGGGCACCTGGGAACTCGACCTGAAGAGCGGACGGGCCTACTGGTCCGACCAGGAATACCGCTGCCTGGGCTACGAGCCCGGCACCTGCGAAGCCGGTTACGAAGCCTTTGCCCGTGCCGTCCATCCCGACGACCTGGAGCGGGTGAAGGAGGCGATGGAGCGGGCCGTGCGAGGGGAGACCGAGGCCTACGAGATCCAGCACCGGGTGATCTGGCAGGACGGCAGTGAACACGTGGTCCACGAACTGGGTGAAGTGACGAGGGACCCCCGGGGGGAAGCGGTGCGCATGATCGGAACCACCCAGGACATCACCCGGCGCGTGCAGCTGGAACAGGAGCTGGAGCGGCACCGGCGTCACCTGGAGCAGCTGGTGGAGGAGCGCACGCGCACCATCCGCCGGCAGACCCAGATCATCGAGCAGACCAACGATTCGGTGGTGACCACCGACCTCGAGGGGCGCGTGACCAGCTGGAACGGGGGGGCGGTGCGGGTCTTCGGCTACGGCGTGGAGGAGGCGATGGGGCGTCACGTCGGGTTTGTCTACCCCGAGGGAAGCGAAGAGATCCTGCGTGAGCAGGTCATGCAGCCGCTCCTGGACAAGGGGACTCATGAAACCGAGGTGATGCTCAGGCGCAAGGACGGCACCCTGTTCCCCGCCTTTCTCTCGCTCTCCCTGCTCTACGACGAAACGGGAACGCCGGAAGGCATGGTGGGCTATGCTGTGGATATCAGCGAACTGAAGAGACGGGAGGAGGAGCTGCGGCAGCTGGCGGAGCGGTTGGAGGCCTCCAACCGGGAGCTGGAATCCTTCTCCTACTCGGTTTCGCACGACCTGCGCGCTCCCCTGCGGGCCATCGACGGCTTCAGCCAGGCGCTGGTGGAAGACTATGCCGAGCGGCTCGACGGTGCCGCGCTGGACTATCTGTCCAGGATACGAAACGGGGCCCAACGGCTGGGCACCCTCATCGACGATCTGCTCCAGCTCTCCCGGGTGAACCGGGGCGAACTGCAACTGGAGCGGGTGGACCTCGCCGAGCTGGCCCGCTCGGTGATCGAGGAGCTGCACGCCGGCGAACCGGAGCGGGAGGTGGAACTGGT
The DNA here is from genome assembly GCA_027038775.1 of Sedimenticola sp. Lineage (GTDB taxonomy): Bacteria > Pseudomonadota > Gammaproteobacteria > Chromatiales > Chromatiaceae > Thiolapillus. Next base: position 9,827 of record JALWGP010000032.1, read on the forward strand.
TCTCGGCGAAGAGATGGTGGTGACCGGGGATCCACGCCTGTTGCGCGCAATGGTCGCCAACCTGCTTGGAAATGCATGGAAATTCACGAATCGGGAAGAACATGCACGAATCTTGTTCCGGCGCATGGAAGAGGATCCCCGGGTGTTCTATGTTCAGGACAATGGTGTAGGATTCGACATGCGGCACGCCGACAAGCTCTTCGGGGCCTTCCAGCGGTTGCACCGCATGAGCGAGTTTCCGGGCACCGGCGTGGGTCTGGCCACGGTGCAGCGCATCGTGCATCGCCACGGTGGCCGGGTGTGGGCGGAAGCGGAGCCCGGCAAGGGCGCCACATTCTATTTTTCACTGGATCCGGGTGTGGAAGTTCCGCCCGAACCCGCCAATGAAGGAACGAAAACATGAACAGGAAGGTACTGCTGTTGGTGGAAGACAACCCCGACGACGAGATGCTCACCATCCGGGCGTTGAAAAAACACAACCTGGCCAACGAGATCGTGGTGGCGCGTGACGGGCAGGAGGCCCTGGACTACCTCTTCGGCGAGGGCGAATACGAAGCGCGGGATGAAGAGGAGCTGCCGCAGGTCATTCTTCTCGACCTGAAACTGCCCAAGGTGGACGGCCTGCAGGTGCTGGAGAGGATCCGCGCCAACCCGCGCACGCGCGCCGTTCCGGTGGTGGTGCTCACCTCCTCCAACGAGGAGCAGGACATCATCCGCAGTTATGACCTGGGCGCCAACAGCTACGTGCGCAAGCCCGTGGACTTCGAGCAGTTCGTGGAGGCGGCCCGTCAGCTCGGGCTCTACTGGCTGGTCCTGAACGAGGTTCCCTATGGGCGAGAGTGACAGCTCCCTGCGGGTGCTCATCGCCGAGGATTCCGAGGACGACGCGCTGCTCATCGTGCGCGAGCTGCGCCGCGGTGGCTATCGTCCCCTCATGCACCGTGTCGATTCCGCCGACGATATGAAGGCGGCCCTCGAGGCGCAGGAGTGGGATCTGATCATCACCGATCACAACATGCCCAGCTTCGACTCCACCGACGCGCTCCGGCTGGCACGCGAACACGATCCCAACGTTCCCTTCATCCTGGTCTCCGGCAGCATCGGGGAGGAGATCGCCGTGGACGCCATGAAGGCCGGTGCCCATGATTACGTGATGAAGGACAACCTCACGCGGCTGCTTCCGGCCATTCAGCGGGAACTGCGGGAGGCCGAGAACCGGCGGGCCCACCAGGAGGCCCAGGCCCGGATCCACCACCTCGCCTACCACGACAGCCTCACCGGGCTCATCAACCGGGCGGAGTTCGAGCATCGCCTCGACGAGGCGGTGCGGAATGCGCGCGAAGAGCAGCAGCGCCATACCCTGTTCTATATCGACCTGGACCAGTTCAAGCTGGTGAACGATTCCTGCGGCCACCTGGCCGGGGACGAGATGCTCCGCAGGCTGGGCAAGCGGCTGCGGCACGCCATTCGTGAGAGCGACACCCTGGCCCGCCTCGGCGGAGACGAATTCGGGGTGCTGCTGATGAACTGCTCCATGGTGCAGGCCGAGCCCATCGCCCAGGCGCTGCTGGACAACCTTCGCGACTATTTCTTCGTCTGGGGTGACCGCAGCTTCAAGGTTGGGGCCAGCATCGGCCTGGTGGAGATCGACGGCAGCAGGGACAGCTATTCGCTGTTGAGCATGGCGGACATGGCCTGCTACGCCGCCAAGGACCGGGGGCGCAACCGCTACCACGTCTACGCGGAGGGGGACCGGGAACTGAAGCAGCGGCGTGGCGAGATGCAGTGGGTGCAGCGCCTGCAGCGGGCCCTGGAGAACGACGGGTTGCTGCTCTACTGGCAGCCGATCCGGTCGCTGCAGGGAGAGACGGTGCACCATGAGGTGCTGCTGCGCATGCAGGAGGCGGGGGGGGAACTGATCACGCCCGACCGCTTCATTCCCGCCGCGGAGCGCTACAACCTGATGCCTGAGGTGGACCGGTGGGTGATCCGGCAGGCCCTCGACCGGCTGCAGGAGCTTGACCGCAGGAACAGTTCGCTTATGCTGGATGGAACCCTTTTCATCAACCTCTCTGCCACTTCGCTCAGCGACGAAGGGCTCAGGGGATTCATCGGGGAACAGCTGGTGACCCGCGGCCTGGACCCCTCCCGCATCGGGTTCGAGATCACCGAGACCGCCGCCATTGCCGACTTCGACTGCGCCCGGGAACTCATCCAGACCCTGCGCGGATACGGCTGCAAGGTGTCGCTGGACGACTTCGGCACCGGCATGAGCTCCTTCTCCTACCTCAAGTCGCTCACGGTGGACTTCATCAAGATCGATGGCAGTTTCGTCCGGCGCATGCGCCGGGAACCGGTGGACAGCGCCATCGTGGAGGCGGTCAACAACATCGCCCACATCAGCGGCATCCGCACCATCGCCGAGTTCGTGGAGGACGACGAAGTGATGCGCCACCTGCGCTCCATCGGGGTGGATTTCGCCCAGGGCTGGGCGGTGGAGAAGCCGGGGCCGATGCCAGCGACCTGAACGAAGGGCTCAGGCCGGGGGCAGCTCCAGCCAGCGGTGGCCGGACGCCTCCAGGCAGAACCCCACCCGCGGCTCCGATTCGCGCCAGTCCGGCAGCACCACGCGCTGCACCCGTCTTCCCCCCACCTCCAGCTCGTGAATCGCCGGGCGGTGGGTGTGGCCGTGGATGAGCAGGTCGATGCCATGGTCGCGCGCCACCGCTGCCACCGCCTCCTGGGTCACGTCGGTGATGTCCGCAGGCTTGAGCGACTGGGACTCTCCACTGCGGCGGCGGAACTCGGCGGCGAGGGCGCGCCGCTCCTCGATGCCCAGGCGTTCCATCCGCTCGCGGAACCCGGGGCTGCGGAGCTCCCGCCTCACCGCCTGGTACTCGGTGTCGGCGGTGCAGAGCTGGTCGCCGTGGAGCAGCAGCACCTTGAGTCCTCCCACCCGCAGCAGGTGCTCGTCCTCCAGCAGGACTGTGCCCGTTTCCGAGGCGAACCGTTCGCTCACCAGGAAGTCCCGGTTGCCGCGCTGGAAGAAGAGGTGGCTGCGACCACTGAAGGCGCGCATCATGCCGCGCACTTCGTCGGCGAAGGGGGAAGGGTCGTCGTCCCCGATCCAGGCATCGAAGAGGTCACCCAGGATGTAGAGCGCGTCGCAACCCCCTGCCTCGGCCTCCAGCAACTCGCCGAAGCGTTCCAGGAGGCGGGGGCGGGCAGGGGAGAGGTGGAGGTCGGAGATGAAGAGCAGCCGGGACAAGGCGGCTCAGTCGACCATTTCCGCCTTCTCGATCACCACCGGCTCCACCGGCACGTCCTGGTGGCCGGCCCGGTTGCCGGTGGGCACCTGCTCGATCTTGTCCACGGTATCCATGCCTTCCACCACCCTGCCGAAGACGGCGTAGCCCCAGCCGTCGTGGCCGGGATAGTCGAGGAAGTGGTTGTCCTTCACGTTGATGAAGAACTGGGCAGTGGCCGAGTGGGGGTCGGAGGTGCGCGCCATGGCGATGGTGCCGCGTTCGTTCTTCAGGCCGTTTTTCGCCTCGTTCTCGATGGGCTCGCGGGTGGCGGGCTGCATCATGTCGGGCATGAAGCCGCCGCCCTGGACCATGAAGCCGGGAATGACGCGGTGGAAGATCAGGCCGTCGTAGAAGCCGTCCTCCACGTACTGCCGGAAGTTGGCGCAGGTGATGGGGGCTTTCTCCTCGTCCAGTTCGATGAGGATGTCGCCCAGGTTGGTGGTGAGTCGTGCCTTGCTCATGCGTCGGTTCGTTGCAGGGAAGCCAGGCCGCGCAGCATAACCCAGGGGCGGGAGAGGCGGTAAGTCGGGGGTCAGGGCCGGGCGACGGTGGTTTCCGGCAGGGTGTCCCGTGCCGGCTTTCCGAAGAGGTACCCCTGGCCGTGGCTGAATCCCGCTCGGCGGATGATCTCCAGCGCCTGTTCGTCCTCGATTCCCTCGGCGACGGTGCGGTAGCCGGCCCTGCCGATCATCTGCGCGATGCCCTCGATCATCTCGCGCTGCCTGCCTCCCTCCAGGATGCGGCGGGTCATGGAGATGTCGAACTTGATGATGTCCACCGGCATGGAGGCGAGGTAACGGAGCGAGGAGTAGCCGCTGCCAAAGTCGTCCAGCGCCACCTGGTAGCCGAGTTCACGGGCCAGGCGGATCTGTCGGGTGGCGTCCTGCAACCGCGTGATGAGGGTGGTCTCCGTGATCTCCAGGACCAGGAAGCGGCCTCCGGCGATTCCCGCCAGTTCCCCGAGGAGTTGCATCACCCGCTTCGACAACAGCCCGCTGGCCGAAAGGTTGACGGAGAGACCCACCCCCTCGGGAAACCGGCCCCGCTCCTGGTCCTCGCTCACGGCGCGCAGCACCGCCTGGTCGAACTCCTCCTCCAGGCGGTGGGCCTCCACGGTGGGCAGGAACTGGCCCGGCATGAGCAGTTCCCCGTCCTGCTTCAGCCGGGCCAGCGCCTCGAGGTAGATGACCCGTTCCTCGTGGAGGTCGAACACCGGCTGGTAGTGCATCTCCACCCCTTCCCCGTGCCGCACCGCACGTTGCACTGCGTGGATGGCGCGACTGGAGTAGAGCATGCCCTCGTCCTCGTCCATCTGCGGTTCGTGGAAACAGATGTGATGGGTGCCGGGACGCTTGGCGTGGTACATGGCCGTGTCCGCCCTCCGCTTGAGCTCCGACAGGTCGGGCAGACTGCCGGCGTCGGAGATGGCGATGCCGATGCTCAGGTGAACCGGCTCGTGGATGCCGAGCCGCGAGAAGTCCTCTTCGTGCATGGCCTGGAGGCAGCGCTCGGCCAGTTTCTCCGCGCATTCGCGGCCGCACTCGAGCATGAGGGTGGCGAATTCGTCGCCTCCGAGACGGTAGAGCCTGTCCCCCCGGCGGAGCACCTGCTGGATCCTGCTGGCAATGATGCGGATCACCTCGTCTCCCACCTGGTGCCCGTAGCTGTCGTTGATGGCCTTGAAGTGGTCACAGTCGAACAATAGGAAGGCGATTTCCATTCTCGTTCCATCCAGGAGGGAACGGAGGTTCTTCCAGTCGCGCTCGAAGGCCCGGCGGTTCCAGCTGCCGGTGAGCGGATCCTTGTGCGCGAGTTCCCACAACTCCCGGTTCCGCTCGTCGAGATCGAGCCGCGCCGTTTCCAGCTGGAGATGGTAGTCCTGAAGCGAGGCGCGGATGGCCTCCAGCTCGGCGATGGGTTGGCTGTGCAGCATGTCCTCCTCGGAGAGTTCGCCCTTCCTGAGCTTCGTCACGAACTCGCTCAGGCGTGTCAGCGGACGCCGGACCAGCAGGGAGAAGAAGGCGAGCAGGGCAAGGGCCAGGAAGACCACGAGGAGTGTAAGCCGGATCATGGCCTGCTCGACGGCTTCCATGAACTCCTGCCGTGCCATGCTGCGGACCGGCCGCAGATGGAGCATTCCGGGAAGCGTCTCCACGGCGACAGCGTGTTCCGGCATGTCGCGCACGTCGATGGCGGAGAAGTCGAGCCGGCTGAAGGAGAAGGTCTCCCGGATGGCTTCCAGCAGGTCCGCCTGCAGCACGACGTGGCCCGCCGGTGAGTGCGGACCTTCGGGAATGGGATGGCTGAGTTCGATCAGCAGTCTCTCCCCGCTGCGCCAGATTCGGGGGTTCGGCGTGAAGGGGATCCGCTCGGGAAGGGGATCCCCGTGGAAGCGGGCCAGGGGAGCCCCGTTCCCGTCGTAGAGGCCGGCCTCCAGGATGAAGCCGGGCAGGGTGCCGGTCTTGCGGAGTCGGTGCTGGTGCCAGTAAGAATAGTAGGTGGAGTCCTGCAATTGCTGGCGCACCTCGTCCCAGCGGGCGAGCCGTTCCGCGATCCCCTGTATCCTGTCCACGGTGTCCGACAGGGCCAGCAAGAACTCTTCCCGGGCCAGCGCATGTTCAAGGCGGTCGAGCCGTTCGCCGGTTTCCTGGATCTCGCCGAGCGTGGCCCAGCCGAACAGGCCGAGCAGCAGGGCCATGGTCGCGGCCAGGGCATACAGGTAGGCATTGAGGGGCAGGATGAACCCCCGGCCACTGCGCTTCATCGCCCGTTGGTCACTCGCTGCAGCAGTTCATCGATGGCGTCGAGCAGGCTGAACTCGTGTTCCGCATCGAAGAAATGATCGGCACCCTCGATGATCCGCATCTCCAGTTTCGGTATCCTGCCGATGGCGGTGGTCCAGTTCGTTCCCATGCGATGGTCCTCGCTGCCGATGATGGCGGTCATGGGCACGGGCGAGTGGGCCAGCGCTTCCAGCACCCTTGCTTCGTCCCAGGTGTAGTAACCGAGAATCTTCTCCGCGGTGGTGACGTAGCGTCGGCAGTAAGCGATGGGAAAGTTTCCAAGCTCCTTTCCCTTTCCTTCTCTCATGATCTTGCGGGCCCGCTGGACGCCGCCGTTGGCCTCGTTCCTGAACACCGCCTGTCCCGGGCCAAAATGGGTGAGGCTGATCAGGATGGCGTGCTTCACCTCCGGCGCAGCCCGGGGAAGATAGGCCGCGATCATCACGCTGCCCGTACTGTGGCCGACGAGCACGATCCGCCGGTGACCCCGTTCCTTCAACCACTTCACCCACGCGCCGATCTCGGCTACGGCCTCCTCCATGTCGTGCCTCTGCACGGCCTCGCAGGCCAGGCTGCTGCGTCGGTCGCTGATGCTCAGGGTGAGCGTGGGTGTGAGCACGGGGTAGCCCAGTTCCTCGTTCAGGGAATCGGCCAGCCTGCGCACGGTGGGAAAGTCCTGGGTCTGCAGGAAGCCATGGAGAACGAGTACGGCGGGCCGGCCCGGCTCGCCCTCGAGATAGCCGGCGTTGGCGAGCAGGCCGTTCGGCATGGTCGCCTGCACGGCTTCCGCAAGCGCGGGGCGGACCGGAAGGAGAAACAGCAGCGCCAGGAGAACGAACGCCTGTCGGGCGGGAGACGGGAGCAATCGCCTTTCCCTGTGCGGGATCGCATGAAGTGTGCCGGGGCTGATCATTCTATCCATGTAACGAACGGGCCTTTCCGGGTGGTCGATGAGCGCCGGGAAAGCGCCGGCCAAGGGCGGGATCCCACCCTTGGCTGAAGGTTATCTCATTCGCGTCACCGATTCTATCACCACGGGTTCAAGCGGCACGTCCCGCATGCCGTTGCGCACGCCCGTGGGCACGGCAGCGATGGCGTCCAGCACCTCCAGCCCCCGGGTGATCCGTCCGAAGACGGCGTAGCCCCAGCCGTCGAAGCTGGGGTGGTCGAGGCTGGGGTTGTCCCTGTGGTTGATGAAGAACTGGGAAGTGGCCGAGTGGGGATCCGAGGTGCGTGCCATGGCGATGGTGCCGCGCCTGTTCTTCAGGCCGTTCTTCGCCTCGTTCTCGACGGGTGCGTGGGTGGGCTTCTTCTTCATGTCCACGGTGTAGCCGCCGCCCTGGATCATGAAGCCGGAGATGACCCGGTGGAAGAGGGTGCCGTCGTAGAAGCCCTCATCCACGTAGCGCAGGAAGTTGGCCACCGTCTTCGGCGCCCGGTCGGCATCCAGGGCGATCTCCATGTCGCCCTTGCTGGTCTTCATCAGTATCTTCACCTCTTCGGCCTGTGCGGTGGTGACCAAGGTGAACAGAAAGAGGATGGAAAAGATCTTTTTCATGGTCGAAGTTCCCTGTGTGATTCCTGGCACGGCGGTCGAAGGCGGGGTCCGGGTCTCCGTTCCGGGGGTGTCGGCAGCAGGGATGCTGCCGTCAAGCCTCCAGGGATGGATTCACGGCGTCCCCCGGAACGGAGG
>JALWGP010000033.1 GCA_027038775.1 Sedimenticola sp.
CCTGCTCACCGCCGCCGGCATCGGCTTCGTCCTGGCCCGGCTGCTGGACGGGAGGAGCCGGCACTGAAGGGCCCGGCCGACATCCTCATCGCCGCCGCCGACCTGCTGGAGGCGGAAGGGCGCAGCCTGAGGCAGAACACGCTGCGCACCGCCATCGCCATCGGCCTGGCGGTGGTGATGGTGGTGCTGTTGCTGGCCGCCGTCGGCTTCCTGCTGGCCGCGGTCTTCCTGAAATCCGCCGCACTCTGGGGCAGCGCCGCCGGCGCCCTGGTCACCGCGCTCTTCACTTTCCTGCTTGCCGGAGTCTTCCTGTGGCTGACGATCCGCACCAGCCGCTGAGCGTGGAGGAGGCCAAGGCCCGGCTGCAGGCAGTGGCCGCCGAGGCCACCCCCGCCGCCTGGGTGCGCGAGAACCCCTGGGACGCCGTGGCCCTGGCCTTCGCCGCCGGCCTCCTCGCCGGCCTGGACCCGGAGGCGCGTCGCCCCATGGCGACGGCCCTGGCGCAGTTCCTTTCGCAGGAACTGGCTGGTGCGGCCAAGTCGATTGCCGACGATCCCTGATCCCCCACTCGAGCAACTACTCCAGCAGATCCACCCTGAACCCCTTGGCGTGCAGGAGATCGGTGCGGTGCTGGAGGAAGCGCTGGAAGCTGGGCTGCCAGCGCCAGGCACCGGTGGCGACGTAGTCGATGGCGCCGTGGAGGTGGAAGGCCTTGAGCCAGGCCTCGGCGCGGAAGACCTCTTTCCCCTCGCGGTCGAAGAAGACCCAGGTGGGGGTGTACTGCACCCCCAGCTCCGCGGCCCACTCCCGGGCGGGCAGCTCGCGCCCGTCGGGCGTCTGCACCTTCTCCTTCGACCAGAGGTCCACGCGGGCCACCTCCAGGTTGCTCAGGGCGAGAACGATCTCGCGACGCTTGAGGAGATCGCCGTGGAGCTCGTCGCAGGCACGACACCGGCGCTGCTCGAAGAGCACGGCCAGCGCAGGCCCCCCGGCCCTGCGCGCCAGCTTCAGCGGCGCGGGCAGGAAGAAGGGCTCCTCGTGCAGCTCGCCGCTGGCGGGCTCGGGGTTGCGGCTGCGGTAGTAGTCGGCCAGTTTCTGCTTCTTCTCCAGGCGTCCCGCCACGTAGTCCAGCACCACCTCGAACTTGTGGGGCGGGTAGTACCCGTTGAGACGCGCCACCGGGCGGCCCCGCTCATCGAGGAAGATCAGGGTGGGGGTGTACTGGACGCGCAGCTTCGCCGCGAACTGCTTCTCGGTGAGGGGGTTGCCCTGCATGTCGGTGACCTCGCGGTCGCCCCACATGTTGATGGCGATGACGTCGAAGTTCCTGCGGGTCTTGTCGGCGATGGCGCGGTCGCCGAAGTTCTCCCGCAGCAGGCGGGCACAGTAGGGGCAGCCGTCCTGGTAGAAGTAGAGCAGCACCCGCCTGCCCGCTTCGGCGGCCTCGGCCACGTCCTCGCGCAGGTCGAGGAAGGACTGCTTGAACCACTCGGGCTGCTCGTGATAGCCGGGGTTGACGCCGCCTTCCAGGACCTCTTCGGCAGCAGGAAGCGACGCGCTTGCGAGCCACAGGAACAGGGTGACGAACATCGTCCCGACCTGGTATCGGGTAGCCGGGAAGGGCGGGTGGAACCGCCAACACGTACGGATCGAGAACGATCGCCGGGTTGAAACCCGGCCTACCTCTTTTTCCCCACCTGCCGCCCGCCGGGCCGCATGCCCGGCCGGTTGAGCGTTCCCCATGGACGATCCTCCTTCATGCCGGCGATGCGCCGCAGCGCCTT
>JALWGP010000034.1 GCA_027038775.1 Sedimenticola sp.
CTTCCTCACCGTGCGCGGCGGCTACCACGGCGACACCTTCGGCGCCATGTCGGTGTGCGATCCGGTGACCGGCATGCACCGCCTCTTCCAGGGCTTCCTCCCCCGGCAGCTCTTCGCCCCTCGCCCGCCCTGCCGCTTCGGCGAGCCCTGCAACGACGGGGACTTCGCCCCCGTGGCCGAGCTGCTGGAACGGCATCGGCAGGAGGTGGCCGCCATCCTCCTCGAGCCCGTGGTGCAGGGCGCCGGCGGCATGTACTTCTACTCGTCGGAGTACCTGCAGCGGCTGCGGCGGCTGTGCGACGAGACGGGCGTGCTGCTGATCTTCGACGAGATCGCCACCGGCTTCGGCCGCACCGGGCGGCTCTTCGCCAGCGACTGGGCCGGTGTCTCGCCCGACATCCTCTGCCTGGGCAAGGCGCTCACCGGCGGCTACCTGACCCTGGCCGCCACTCTCACCACGGAGGGAGTCGCCCGCACCCTCAGCGAGGGCAAACCCGGCCACTTCATGCACGGCCCCACCTTCATGGCCAACCCCCTGGCCTGTGCCGTGGCCAACGCCAGCGTGGAGCTGCTGCTGGACTCCCCTTGGCAGGCGCGCATCCGGGCCATCGAGGCGGGGCTGGAGCGGGGACTGGCGCCCTGCCGCGAACTGCCCGGCGTGGCCGAGGTGCGGGTGCTGGGCGCCATCGGCGTGGTGGAGATGGAGGAACCGGTGGAGATGGCGCGGATCCAGCCGGCCCTGGTGGAGGCCGGCGCCTGGGTGCGCCCCTTCGGCCGGCTGGTCTACCTGATGCCGCCCTATGTCATCGGCGAGGCCGACCTGGCCACGCTGTGCGACGCCGTCCACCGGGTGCTGGCCATTCCATGAACGACACCGGCTGGGCCGTGGCCGTCACCGAACCCGGGCTGGAACCGGCCGGCGCCGCACTGGCCGAACGGGCGTGCCGCCCTCTCGTTGCACCCGACGACAAGAGCCATTCCTTCCTGCTGACCGTCACCCCGGAACGGCTGGAGCTACGACAGACGGCGCCCGGCAGCCCCGGGCCGGTCCACGTGGACTTCACCGACGGAGCCATGAAGCAGCGCCTGCGCACCAGCGGCGTCCGCTCTCCGCTGGCACGGGCCCTGGGACTGAAACCGGGACATCGTCCCGGGGTGGTGGACGCCACCGCCGGCCTGGGACGAGACGCCTTCGTCCTCGCCGCCCTGGGCTGTTCCGTGGTGCTGCTGGAGCGGCGGCTGCCGGTCTTCCTGCTACTGGAGGACGGCCTGCGCCGCGCCCTGGAGGATCCCCGCACGGCGGAAGCCGCCGGCCGCATGCGGCTGGTCCACGCCGACGCCAACCACTGGCTTGCCACCTGCACCGAAGCGCCGGAAGCCATCTACCTGGATCCCATGTACCCGGAACGGAAGAAGTCCGCCCTCTCCGCCAAGGGGATGCAGGTCCTGCAGCGGCTGGCCGGCGACGACGCCGACGCGCACCCGCTGCTGGAGACCGCCATCACCCGCTGCCGCGGCCGGGTGGCGGTGAAACGGCCGGCACGGGCGGGACACCTCGGCGGGCGGCAACCCGATTTCTCGGTGAACGCGCCCAAGACCCGGTACGACGTCTACCTGGGAGAAGCCCGGTGAGCGGGGAAACGCGCCTGCTGCTGGTGGACTACGACGACCCGGAACAGGGCCGCATCCTCGTGGAGCTCCTCGACGAGTACGCCCGACACCCCATGGGCGGCGGCCGCCCCCTGCAGGGGGCGGCCGCCGCCCATGGGGTGTCGGGCGTACT
>JALWGP010000035.1 GCA_027038775.1 Sedimenticola sp.
CGACGATCAGTCCACCGGGCGCACCATCCTCGAGCAGGTGGTGCAGAACATCTCCCCCAACATCACCCAGAGCTCCTTCGCCGACCCCTTCGAAGCGCTGGAGGCCTGCCGCAAGCGGCCACCGGACCTGCTCACCACCGACTACCGCATGCCGGCCCTCGACGGCATCGAGGTAATCCGCCGCTTCCGCCAGATCCCCGGCTGCGCCCACACCCCCATCGTGGTGGTCACCATCGTCGAGGACAGGAGCATCCGCTACGAAGCGCTGGAAGCGGGCGCCACCGACTTCCTCAACCGCCCCTTCGACCACTACGAGTGCCAGGCGCGCTGCCGGAACCTGCTGCTGCTCCACCGGTACCAGCAGGAGGCGATGCACCGCGCGGAAAGCCTGGAACAGCAGATCGCCTTCGCCACCCAACAGGTCAAGCGCCGCGAGCACGAGACGCTCTTCTGCCTGGCCAAGGCGGGCGAGTTCCGCGACGAGGGCACCGGCAACCACATCCAGCGCATGGCCCGCTACAGCGTGGCGGTGGCCGAGGCGCTGGAGTTGTCCGCACGGACCCTCGACCTGCTGGAGTATGCCTCGCCCATGCACGACATCGGCAAGATCGGGATTCCCGACGCCATCCTGCTCAAGCCGGGCCGGCTCACGCCGGAAGAGCTGGAGGTGATGAAGAAGCACACCACCATCGGCCACGACATCCTGGCCAAGAGCAGTTCCCCCTACCTGCAGATGGCCGCTTCCATCGCCCTCTCCCACCACGAGCGCTGGGACGGGACCGGCTATCCCCATGGCCTGACCGGTGAGCGGATCCCGGTGGAGTCACGCATCGTGGCCATCGCCGACACCTTCGACGCCCTGACCACCGACCGTCCCTACAAGGAGGCCTGGCCGCTGGAACGGAGCTTCGATTACATCCGGGAGAACGCCGGGCGCCAGTTCGACCCCGCCTGCGTCGAGGCCTTCTTCGACGCCAGCGGGCGAATCGAGTCGATCTACCGGGAGTGCGCGGACAACAGCGGGGCGCCCTGCCCCATGGGCGGGATCCACATCGACCCCTGAGCACGGGACCCGCCCGGGCTCAGATGACGCGGGAGAAGCGCTGTCCCTGCGCCTGCTTCAGGTAGGCATCGAAGACCATGCAGATGTTGCGGATCAGCATGCGTCCCACCGGGAGCACACGGATCCCCTTTTCATTCAGCTCCAGCAGGCCGTCGGCGGCCATCTCCTCCAGCCGCTGCAGCTCGTCGCGGAAGTGCTTACGGAAGTCGATACCCCAGCGCTGCCCCACCGACTCGTAGTCGAGCATGAAGTTGCAGATGAGCCGGGTGATCACGTCCCGCCGCAGCTCGTCCTCGGGCGTCAGCTCCAGGCCGCGGAAGACCGCCAGCTCGCCGGCGTCGATGCGGGCGTAGTAGCTCTCCAGGTCCTTCAGGTTCTGGGCGTAGCAGTTGCCCACCATGCCGATGGAGGTGATGCCCAGTCCCACGAGGTCGCAGTCGGCGTGGGTGGAATAGCCCTGGAAGTTGCGGTAGAGGGTCCCCTCCCGCTGGGCCACCGCCAGCTCGTCGTCGGGCTTGGCGAAGTGATCCATGCCGATGTAGACGTAACCGGCGTCGGCCAGCTTCTGCGCCGTCATGTGCAGGATCTCCAGCTTCACCTCGGGCGGCGGCAACTCCCCGGCGTTGATGCGCCGCTGGGGCTTGAAGATCTGCGGCAGGTGGGCGTAGTTGAAAACCGAGAGCCGGTCCGGCCCCACCTCGATGATGCGCTCCAGGGT
>JALWGP010000036.1 GCA_027038775.1 Sedimenticola sp.
CGCCAGGCCGAGGCGATCCGGGAACAGCAGAAGGCGCTGGGGGAGGGCATGGACCGCCTCTCGAGGCAGCTGCGCGACTCCCTGGCCGAGTCGCGCGACGTCCTCGACAAGCGGGTGGAGAAGCTCACCCAGACCACCGAGACGCGGCTGAAGGAGATCAGCGGCCAGGTGGAGAAACGTCTCACCGAGGGTTTCGAGAAGACCACCGAGACCTTCACCCGGGTGCTGGAGCACCTGTCGCGCATCGACGAGGCGCAGAAGAAGATCACCGAGCTCTCCGGCAGCGTGGTGAGCCTGCAGGAGGTGCTGGCCGACAAGCGCTCACGCGGCGCCTTCGGCGAGGTGCAGCTCTCGGCCCTGGTGCGCGATCTCATGCCCGAGGGCAGCTTCGCCTTCCAGCATACCCTGAGCAACGGAACCCGCGTGGACTGCATGCTCTTCCTGCCCGAGCCCACCGGCAAGGTGCCCATCGATGCCAAGTTCCCGCTGGAGAGCTACCAGCGCATGACCGACATCGACGCCGCCGGGAGCGAGCGGGAACAGGCGCGGCGCCAGTTCCGGCAGGACATCCGCAAGCACATCCAGGACATCTCCTCCAAGTACCTGGTTCCCGGCGAGACCGCCGACGGCGCCGTCCTGTTCCTCCCCTCGGAATCCATCTTCGCCGAGATCCACGCCCACTTCCCCGAGCTGGTGGAGGAGGCGCGCCACGCGCGGGTCTGGCTGGTCTCCCCCACCACCCTGATGGCGGTGCTCACCACCGCGCGGGCGGTGATCAAGGACGTGGCCACGCGCAAGCAGGTGCACATCATCAAGGAGCACCTGGGCTACCTGGCGAAGGACTTCGAGCGCTTCCGCAAGCGCATGGACAACCTGGCCCGGCACATCGACCAGGCCCACCGCGACGTGCAGGAGGTCAATACCTCGGCGCGCAAGATCAGCAGCCGCTTCGCCAAGATCGAGAAGGTGGAGCTGGAAGAGCTGGAGGAGACGGAGGAGAAGGGGCCGCTGCTGCCGGGGCAGCAGGAAGAGGGGAAGACGTAGGCCCGCCAGGGCCGCTGCCCGGCCTACAGGTTCTTGTCCTTGTATTCGCACAGGTCCTCGATGAGGCACCGGTCGCACTTCGGCTTGCGCGCGGTGCAGACGTAGCGGCCGTGGAGGATCAGCCAGTGGTGGGCGTCCTTGAGGAACTCCTTCGGGATCCCCTTCAGCAGCTTCTTTTCCACCGCCAGGGGAGTCTTCCCCGGCGCCAGGCCGGTACGGTTGGCGACACGGAAGATGTGGGTGTCCACCGCCATGGTGGGCTGGCCGAAGGCGGTGTTGAGCACCACGTTGGCGGTCTTGCGGCCCACGCCGGGCAGGGATTCCAGGTCCCTGCGGTTGTCCGGTACCTCGCCGCCGAATTTCTCGATGAGAATGCGGCAGGTGGCGATGATGTTCCTCGCCTTGTTGTTGAAGAGGCCGATGGTGCGGATGTATTTCTTCAGCCCTTCCTCGCCCAGCGCCAGAATCGCCTCGGGGGTGTTGGCCACGGCGAAGAGCTTCCCGGTGGCCTTGTTCACGCTCACGTCGGTGGCCTGGGCCGAGAGGATGACCGCCACCAGCAGCTCGAAGGGTGAGCCGTACTTCAGCTCGGTGGTGGGGTGGGGGTTGGCCTTGCGGAAACGCTCGAAGATCTCGCGGCGTTTTGCTGCATTCATGGGGGTCCGGGCTACCCTTCCGCTGCCGGAGCCGCGGTCCCGGATGGCGCCTCCGTCTCCGTGTTGCGGCGCGCGGCGCGCTGCTCGATCTTCCGGTCGATGACGTACTTGAGGGCGATGAGCAGCCCCAGGCCGAAGAAGGCGCCGGGTGGCAGGATGGCCAGGATCAGGCCGTGGTAGTCGCTGCCCAGTGAGAAACTGAAGTCGCGCAGGTTCTCGCCGAACATCAGGTGCAGGCCCGAGAGGAGGGTGCCCTGCCCGACGAGTTCGCGCAGGCCGCCCAGCACCATGAGCACCAGGGTGAAGCCCAGCCCCATGGCCAGGCCGTCCAGCGCCGCTGCCGGCACCGGGTTGCGCGAGGCGAAAGCCTCGGCGCGGCCGACGATGGTGCAGTTGGTGACGATGAGGGGGATGAAAATCCCCAGGATCTTGTAGAGGTCGTGAAACCAGGCGTTCATGGCCAGCTCCACGGCGGTGACGAAGGAGGCGATGACCAGCACGAAGACCGGCAGCCGCACCTCCTGGCGCACCCAGTTTCGGATGAAGGAGACGGTGACGTTGGAGGCCACCAGCACCGAAGTGGTGGCCAGCCCCAACCCGAGGCCGTTGACCAGGGTGCTGGAGACCGCCAGCAGAGGGCAGAGCCCCAGCAGCGCCACCAGCGCCTGGTTGTTGGTCCAGAGTCCGTCGGCAATGATCCTGCGGTAGTCGCTCATGGTCATGTCATCCGGTCAGGGTCGTTCCGGCCGGGCTCCCGTGGGAGCGGCGCCCCACCGCGAACGCGGGAGTGGAACGTGTTCATGTTTCAATCTCGGCCTTTGCATGCTTCACCTGGTTCCCTAGTGTTTCGGCGCGTTGGGCGGGTTCTCCTCCGCCGGCAACGCGAACAGCCGCTCCTTTTCCTTCCGGAAGTAGAGCAGGGTGTCGGTCACCGCGGCCACCACCTTGCGCGGCGTGATGGTGGCGCCGGTGAACTGGTCGAAGACGCCGCCGTCCTTCTTCACCTTCCACTTCTCCAGGGGCGGATCGTCCAGCGACCTGCCGCTGAAGCCCAGGATCCAGTCCGATTTCTCCTCGTCGATCTTGTCGCCCAGTCCCGGCGTCTCGCTGTGGGACAGGACGCGCACCCCGCCCAGGGTGCCGTCGGCCCGGACCCCCACCATGAGGCGGATGGGGCCGGCGTAGCCCGGGCGCTGCACCGGGCTGAAGATGAGCGCCAGCGGCTGACCGTTCCTGCGCGCCCGGTAGACCTTCACAGGGGCGTCCGACAGGGTGGGCGCCTCGATGGTGATCACGTCCTTGAGGAGGTCGTTGGTGATCTCCTCGCGTGGCACCAGCTTGTAGACGTTGCGCAGGAACATCTCCCGCTCGTTCAGGGCGATGCGCTCGGCGGTGGCCGACCAGGTGAAGGCCACCAGGGCAGCGCCGAGGATGCCGAAGACGCCCAGCACCGTGGCGCTGAGCAGGATCTCGCGCAGCATCTGGCGCGTCCGCTCATCCATCCCCGTTCTCCCGCTCGCCGAAGACCCGCGGCCGGGTGTAGTAATCGATGGTGGGGGCGGCCATGTTCATCAGCAGCACGGCGAAGGCCACGGCGTCGGGGTAGCCGCCCCAGGTGCGGATGATGAAGACGATCACGCCGATGAGGAAGCCATAGACCAGCCGCCCCTTCGGCGTGGTGCTGGCGGTGACCGGATCGGTGGCGATGAAGAATGCGCCGAGGATGGTGCCCCCGCTGAAAAGATGGAAACCGGGGAAGGGAATGCTCTCGGGGTCGAAGAGCCAGAAGATCCCCGAGGTGACGAGCAGTCCGGCGAGCATGGCCACCGGGATCTGCCAGCCGATCACCCGGCGCCAGAGCAGGAAGAGGCCGCCGAGGCCGAACCAGTTGCCCACCCACTCCCAGCCGCGGGCGCCGAAGTCGCCCCACAGGGGGCTCTGGCGGATCTCGCTGATGGTCCGGTTGAACTCGAGCTGGGTGCGCATCTCGTCCAGCGGCGTGGCCGAGGTGACGGCGTCCCAGGTCAGCGCCCCGGGCAGCTGGCCGGTGAAGATCGCCTGCAGGGTCTGCAGGAAAGTGAGGTGCACGTCGGTGAGCATCTCCGGCGGCAGCCAGCGGGTCATGGCCACGGGAAAGGAGATGAGCAGCAGCACGTAGGCGGCCATGGCGGGGTTGAAGGGGTTGTAGCCCAGCCCGCCGTAGAGGTGCTTGACGAAGACGATGGCGAAGAGGGTGCCCAGCACCGTGAGCCACCAGGGCAGCAGGGGGGGCAGGGCGATGGCCAGCAGCACGGCGGTGACCAGGGCGCTCAGGTCCGCGAGGGTGCGTCCCACCGGGCGCCTGCGCAGGCGCAGGATGACGGCCTCGGCGGCCACCGCGGTGATGCCGGCGATGGCGATGTTGATCACCACGCCCCAGCCGAAGTACCAGACCAGGGCCACCACGCCGGGCACCAGGGCCAGGAGGACCTCCGCCATCACGCGGGTGACGCTGTTGGGAAGACGGCCGTAGGGCGAGGTGTGCACGGGAAACTTCATGACTTCTCCTCGCTCGACGTCTTTTGCGCCTTCTTCCGGGCCGCGCGCTTCACCGCGGCCTCGATGGCGGCCTTTTTCGGATCGCCGTCGGCGGTCTTCTTCTCCAGCGCCTCCTTCTTCTTGCGCAGGCGCGCCTTGCGTTCGCGCTCCAGCCGTTCCAGCCGCTCCACGCGGGCCTCGTGGCGGCGCCGCGCCTCCTCAGCGGCCTGCTTCTCCTTCTCCTGGGCCCAGGTCTCGGTCTTGGCAAAGCGGTAGTACTGCACCAGGGGGATGTGCGACGGGCAGACCCAGGAGCAGCAGCCGCACTCGATGCAGTCGAAGAGGTGGTACTCCTGGCACTTCTCCAGGTCCTTGGCCCGGGCGTACCAGTAGAGCTGCTGGGGCAGCAGCTGGGCGGGGCACGCCTCCACGCACTTGCCGCAGCGGATGCAGGGCTGGGCGTGGTCGGGATCGGGCGCCTCCTCGCGGCTGGCCACCAGCAGGCAGTTGGTGGCCTTGGTCACCGGTACCTCGTCGTCCTGCAGGGTGAAGCCCATCATGGGGCCGCCCAGGATCAGCTTGTAGGCTTTTTCGCTGTAGCCGCCGGCGAACTCGATCACGTGGGACATGGGCACGCCGTAGGGCACCTCCAGGTTGCCGGCACGGTTGACCCCCTCGCCGGTGACGGTGACCAGGCGCGAGAGCAGCGGCCGGCCCGCCATCACCGCGTCGGTAACGGCGGCGGTGGTGGCCACGTTGAGGCAGATCACTCCCACCTCGGCGGGGATGCCGTGGGAAGGCACCTCCTTGCCGGTAAGCACCTTGATGAGCTGCTTCTCGCCGCCCATGGGGTAACGGGTGGGGACGGCGATCACCCGGGTGGTGGCCAGGTCCGACTCGGCCACCGCCTTCTCCATGGCGGCGATGGCCTCGGGCTTGTTGTCCTCGATGCCGATGAGGCATTCCCCTGCGCCCACCACGTGCATCAGCACGCGGATGCCCTCCACGATGCGGTCCGCCTCGGTGCGCATCAGGTAGTCGTCGCAGGTGATGTAGGGCTCGCACTCGGCGCCGTTGATCACCAGGGTGTCGATTTTTCTATCCGGGCCGGGGTTGACCTTGACGCTGGTGGGGAAGGCGGCGCCGCCGAGCCCCACGATGCCGGCCCAACGGATGCGCTCGCGCAGGGTGGCGGCGTCCAGCTCCTCGAACCAGGGCAGGGGCTCGGGGAGCTGGTCCCACCAGCGGTCCTCGCC
>JALWGP010000037.1 GCA_027038775.1 Sedimenticola sp.
ACTGACAAAACCCTGCTCTATGGTCAGATCGTGGACATGTGGCAGTTTGCCATCGCCGACGTGGGGCCGGTGGGGGCCGACCAGGGCAAGGGCGGCAGATACCTCTTTCTGCCGCCGGGCTACCAGGGCAGGGTGCCCGAGGGCTATCGGGTGATGAAGAGCCCCAGCAACCGCATCTACCTGGCTTTCCGCTCGGTGCGCAAGCCCGGCTCCGGCGCCACCCTCAAGGACGCCTACGACTATGCCCGCCAGCTCAAGATGTACTACCTGGATGATCCCAAACCCACCAAGTACATCGACCCCTCGGACAAGCGCTTCCCATCGCTGCCGCACTACGACGAGACCCTGTTCCAGGATATCCAGTCGATCTTCGACGGCGAGCCAGTGAAGCCCCAGGACAAGGTGATGATGGGCTACCTCAAGTTCCTGGGCCTGGAGCCCGGCAAGCCCTTCGCGCCGGACGAGAAGACCCGCAAGCTGCTGCGCCAGGCGGCAGCCGATTTCTACTTCTACATGCAGCACCGCCTCACCTACCAGAAGAAGGAGAAATACTACTGGCCCGACCGGCACTGGCAGGACGTACTCACGCCGGACCGCAACGGTTATTTCTCCTTCGTCTATGACGACTGGATCGACCTGGATGAGCGTGCCGAGCGTTACTTCTTCGCCACCTACTATCCGCGCAAGTACTACGAGAAGCCGGCCAACATCTATCTCTTCACCAAGATGGACGCCAATGGCAGGCCCCTGGAGGCGGGCAGGAACTACAAGCTCACCATTCCACCCGACATGCCGGTGACCCAGTTCTGGTCCCTCATCATCTACGACGGTGCCACCTGGGCTTTCATCTACACGCCGCAGAAGAAGGTAGGCATCTCCTCCTACGACATGGACAAGCTGAAGAAGAACCCGGATGGCAGCGTTACGCTGTATTTCGGGCCGGAGGCGCCCAAGGGGCTGGAGAGCAACTGGATTCCCACCGGCGGCAAGGAGCCGGCGCCGGCATTGCGCTTCTACGGCGCCAAAAAAGAGATCATCGACCGCAGCTTCGTCATGCCCGACGTGGAGCCTGCGGACTGAACCCTGGACGATAACGAGGAACCATGAAAAAAAGAACCTGCTTCGCCCTGGCCGCCCTGGTGGCCAGTGGCACCGGCCTGGCGGCCACCCCCGGCTACCACACCGACATCCCCAAGAGCATCCTCACGCCGAACCACCTGGAGACCCCGCTGGGCAATTTCGAGCTGTACGACGGCATCCCCACCAAGGAATCGGCGGCCCGCGCCTACGATGCGCTCTATTTCCTTCGCGCCGTGGACACCTTCCTCAACTTCCAGTCGGCGGTCTCCATCGAGGCGCTGCGCCGCGGCCAGGCCTCCCTCGGTGCCGATGCCTCCAACCAGGTGATCGTCTTCGACCAGCTGATGGATTCCAGGCCGCTGTTCCTCACCGGCAACACCGACACCGTCTACGCCCTGGCCATGCTCGACCTGGAGAAAGACGGCCCCACGGTGATCGAGATCCCCAAGGGGGCGGGGCCCGGCACCCTGGACGATGCCTTCCAGCGATTCGTGGTGGACATGGGCGCTCCCGGGCCGGATGCCGGCAAGGGGGGCACCTATCTCATCCTGCCGCCCGATTACCAGGGTGAGCTCGAGCCCACCCCCAACACGCGCAAGGATCCGCGCACCGTGCGGGTGAAGATGGGGGGGAAAGATCGGGAGGTCTGGATTGCCCGCTCGCCCAGCTACGTGAACTGGCTGATCCTGCGCGGCTTCCTGGTGGACGGCAAGCCTGATGCGGCGGCGAAGATGTGGCGCACCGGGCTGAAGATCTATCCCCTGGCCAAGGCCGGCAAACCGCCGAAGATGGTCTACATCAACGGATCGGGCAAGAGCTTCAACACCATACTACCCACCGACGAAAGCTTTTTCGATTATCTCTGGCAGGTGCTCCAGAAGGAGCCCATCGGCTTCATCGACCCCGAGCTGCGGGGCATGGCCGGGGCCATCGGCCTGGTCAAGGGCAAGCCCTTCCGGCCCACCGAGCGACAGAAGAAGATCCTGGCCCAGGCGGTGGCTTTCGGCAACGCCGCCTCCCGCACCCTGGCCTTCCGGCCCGCCGATCCGCGCGCCCGGATCTTCCCGGACCGCCACTGGTACCTGGCCTTCGTGGGCAAGGACTACCGCTGGCTCGACGGCGACGGCCACCGGGGCCGCAACCTGGACGCCCGCACCGCCTTCTACTACATCGGCACCGTGAACACCCCGGCCATGGCTGTCGAGATTCCCGGCGCCGGCTCCAACTACGGCATGGCCTTCACCGATGCCAGGGGCGAAGCGCTGCGCGGGGAGAAACTCTACCGGCTGCACCTGCCTCCCAAGGTGCCGGCCAGGCAGTTCTGGTCGGTGGTGCTCTACGATCCCCAGACCCGTTCCCAGCTCCAGACCAGCCAGCCCTTTCCCAGCATCAACAGCCAGCGGGACAAGGATCGCCTGCAGTACAACGATGATGGTTCCATCGACCTCTATTTCTCTCCCGAGCCGCCCGAGGGCAGGAAGAGCAACTGGATCCAGACCGTGCCGGGCAAGTCCTGGTTCGCGGTGCTGCGGCTCTACGGGCCCCTGGAGCCATGGTTCGAAAAACGCTGGAAGCCTGGCGACATCGAAGCCGTGAATGAATGACAACGAGGAAACCTGAAATGAAACGGAAACTGCTCACCGGCGCCATTGTCGCGCTCAGCTTCACCACCGGCCTCTCCCGGGCCGCCGAGTGCCAGAAACGCTTCTACGCCCCGGACTGGGATCACCAGCCGCCGGTGGTGGACGCCTTCAACTACGTGCGGGCGGAGAGCGACCTGCAGTTCAAGGGCTATGCCGAGAAGTACGGCGCCTTCGGCAAGTTCACCCACAGCCGCAAACCCTATGACGTGAAGAAGCAGGTGACCCAGAGCGGCAACCGGGACACCCTCTACTCCTTCGGCATCTTCGACCTGTCGAAATCGCCGCTCACCATCCGCCTGCCGGACACCGGCGACCGTTACATGTCCCTGATGCTGGTCTCCCAGGACCACGACATTTATCCCGCCTTCTACGCGCCGGGCAAGTGGACCTTCACCCAAAAGGAGATCGGCACCCGCTACGTCATGTTCGGCATCCGCACCTTCGCCAATCCCAACGACCCGAAAGATCTCGAGGCGGCGCATCGCCTGCAGGACCAGGTGACGGTGGAGCAGAAGGACAAGGGCGACCTCTCCGGCATTCCCGAGTGGGACGAGAAGCAGATGATGGCCCTGCGCAAGTCCTACAATGAGATCGGCAGCACCCTTTCCGACAGCTCCACCTTCTTCGGCGTCCGGTGCGACCGCTCTTACCTGGAGAACGCCATGGGGGTGGCCGTGGGTTGGGGCGGCCTGCAGCGCCAGGATGCCCTCTACCTGCCGCGCCAGGTGCCGAAGAACGACGGCAAGACCGCCTACGTGCTCACCGTGCCCAAGCAGGTGCCCATCGAGGAGAAGGGCTTCTGGTCGGTTACCGTCTACAACAAGGACCGCTTCATGGAGCCCAACGAGTACAACGCCTACTCCTTCAACAACGTCACCGCGCAGAAGAACGAGGACGGCTCGGTGACCATCCACTTCGGCGGTGATCCCAAGGCCAAGAACTTCCTGCCCGTCTTCCCCGGCTGGGTCTACATCGTGCGGCTCTACCGGCCGGGCAAGGAGATCCTGGAGGGGAAATGGAAGTTTCCTGAACCCACGGAAGCCAAGTGACCGGCTCACCGGCCATGAATCAACTGACGGCTGTCGGGAGGCATGGATGTCCAAATCATTTGCAAGCGCTTTGTTTTTCCTGCTCCTGGCTGCCAGCCAGGCCGGGGCACAGATGGTGGTGTACCCGGCAAAGGGCCAGTCTGCCGAGCAGCAGAAGAAGGACGAGGGCGAGTGCCATGCCTGGGCGGTGGAGCAGAGCGGCTATGATCCAGCCACGCCACCCCCGGCTTCCCCCGCCAATGCGCCCAAGCCGGTGACCGGCAGTGGCGCGCGGGTACGTGGGGCGGTCGGTGGCGCCATTATCGGCGAGATCGCCGATGGAGATACTGGTGATGCGGCACTGGCGGGGGCCGTTCTGGGCGGCATGCGTGAGCGTCGCCGCCAGCGCATGGAACAGCAGGAGCGCCAGAATGCCGCCATTCAGAAGCAGGAAGCCGGGCTCTCCCGCTACAACAATGCCAAGGCCGCCTGCCTGGAGGGGCGGGGTTACAGCGTCAAGTGATCCTCCTGGTGAGCCTTTGACCCGTTCCGGATCCTGATCCAAGGATCTCCTCTCCCCGTTGACCGGGCGGGAGTCGGCGCCGTGGGACGGGCCCTCTTTTCGGCCTGCAAGCCAATGAATGACCTCGACTTTTGTCCGTTCGAACGGCTTGAACGGGAATCTCTCCGGGAAAATGCCCATTCCAATGGAATATGCAGGCCAGTTGCGCGGGTATAATCCCCTGAACCACCCATCGCCATCAGGTGCGCCTTGAACAACAATCCGGTCATCGTCACCGCTGCAGTGCTCATTGTGCTCAGTTGGCTGCGCTATGCGCAGGACCTGGTGGTGCCTTTCCTGCTGTCCCTGTTCATCTCGGTGATCCTGGCGGCGCCCATGGGCTGGCTCAAGCGGCGGGGCGTGCCGCCGATGCTGGCCATCGGCATCATCTCCCTGGGGTTGGCGGCCCTGGGCCTGTTGTTGGGCACCCTGCTAGGACACAGTCTCACCGCGTTCAGCGAAAACCTGCCGGAATACCAGCAGCGGCTGCGGGAGATGGTCTACGGTGCGCTGGACTGGCTTTCCCGGATCGGCATCGACACCTCCCATGCCGCCATCCGCAAAGTGATCGATCCGGGAGCCGTGATGGGTTTTGCCAACGGCCTGGTGGGGGCACTGGGCAACGGGCTCAGCCACGTGTTCCTCATCCTCTTCACCGTATTTTTCATGCTCCTGGAGAGCTGGAACCTGCCGGCCAAGTTCGAGGCCATGGGCAGCGAGAAGGCACGGCGCGCACTGGTCCGGATCAGCCAGGTGATCGAGAGCACCAAGGAGTACACCTCCATCAAGTCCGTCATGAGCCTGGCAACCGGCCTGTTGGTCTGGACTGGCTGCAGCCTCATCGGACTGGACTTTGCCGTGCTTTGGGGCTTTCTTGCCTTCCTCCTCAACTTCATTCCCACCATCGGCTCCATTATTGCCGCGGTGCCCGCGGTGCTGCTGGCGGTGGTGCAGCTGGGGCCTGGTCCCGCGCTGCTGGTGGCGCTGCTTTATCTGGCGGTGAACACCTTCATCGGCAATTTGATCGAGCCGCGTTACATGGGTCGGCGGGTGGGGCTCTCCACCCTGGTGGTCTTTCTCTCCATGGTCTTCTGGGGCTGGCTGCTGGGGCCGGTGGGCATGCTGCTCTCGGTGCCCCTCACCAT
>JALWGP010000038.1 GCA_027038775.1 Sedimenticola sp.
CGACCTCTGCGTCGGCCAGCACCACGCCGAAGGGCTGGTCGCCGATGAGGGGCTCGCCGGTGAGGATGGCGTCGCCCAGCCCGCGCATCTGCTTCTGGCGGGTGTAGGAAAAGGTGCAGGACTCGATGAGCCGGTTGGTGAGCTCCAGCAGTTTCTCCTTGTCGCTGCCTGCCACCGCCGCCTCCAGCACCGGGTTGCGGTCAAAGAGGTCCTCGATGGCGTGCTTGCCCTTGCCGGTGACGATGGCGATGTCGTGCATCCCTGCCTGCAGTGCTTCCTCGACGCCGTACTGGATCAGCGGCTTGTTGACGATGGGCAGCATCTCCTTGGGAATGGACTTGGTGGCGGGGAGGAAGCGGGTGCCGTAGCCGGCGGCGGGGAAGAGGCACTTGGTGATCATGGCGGCCGGGTCCTTGTCTCGATTTCTGTTCCTGTTCGCTCCCGGCGGCAGCGGCCGGGAGGCGTCATTTTCGCAGATTCCAGGTGGGGTTGTCCGCCGTGTCGATGAGGCCGTGATCCAGTAGCCACTCGCGGGCGTCCCCGGCGTCTTCGTGGAACCAGGCCCGGGCGGAGCCGAGACGGAAGCTGTAGCCCCAGGCGTCCATCTCGGCGAACATCCGTTCCCGGCCGTAGCCCGGGAAGTGGTCGGCCAGCAGGATTTGCAGGTAGCAGACACCGTTCTCCTCGTCGTAGCCGCCGCCGGCATCGGTGTGCAGCACGCGGCGCCGCGACCCGTCCATGCAGATGTAGTGACAGCTCTCGTGCAGCGCCGAGTGGAGCGGTGTGTCGCCACGCACCAGCAGACGGTTGCCGATGAGGCCGGCCTCGGGATCGCCGAACCAGGAGCCGGGGATGGGGGAACCGTCCGGCACCCGCTCCACCTCCAGCCCGTAGCGGCCCACCACCGCCTGCAGCGCTCCGGCCTCCGGGTCCTTGCAGAGGGTCATGTTCATGAACGGGAATTGTATCTGACGCCGGCGGGATGCAGGGGGCGCCTTTTGCGCTATATTGGAGCAGGGAGGGAAAGATGGAACAGCTCGTCATCGACGTGGAAGGCCTGCAGCAGCTGCTGGATCGTCTCGTGCAGCAGGTGTACGAGGTGATCGGGCCCCGCGTGCGCCACGGGGTGGTGACGCTGGCGCCCCTGCGGTCGGTCTCGGAGCTTCCCGCCGGTCTCGTGGAGGTGCAGGCCCCCGGCAGCTACCGCCTGGAGCCGATGGAGACCCGGGAGGGTGTACGCCCTCTCTTCGTCCACCGGGTGGGTCCCGAGAGCTGGAGGCACTTCCTCCACCCGCCGGCGGAACTGCTCTGGTGTGCCGAGCGCAAGGACGGCCACCTGCGGATCCATCCGCGTGCAGCGGAAGCTCCGCGACGAGCCTTTCTCGGCGTGCGCGCCTGCGATCTCGCCGCCATCGCCATCCAGGACCGGGTGCTGGCGGGCGGCGCCCATGCCGATGCCGGCTATCTCGCCCGCCGGAACCGGCTCTTCATCGTGGCGGTGAACTGCACCAGCGCCGCCGACACCTGCTTCTGCCACTCCATGGGCTGCGGCCCGGAGGTGAAGGAGGGATTCGACCTGCTGCTCACGGAGCTCACCGGGGGCGGGGAGCACCGCTTCCTGGTGGAGGCCGGCAGCGATGCCGGTGCCAACCTGCTGCGGATGCTTCCCTCGCGCCTGCCGGAAAGGGGGGAGCTGGAGGAGCGCCGCCGGCGGTTGCGGCAGACCGCGGAGGGAATGAAACGCTCCCTGCCGCCGGGAGCCGCGTCGGTGCTGGCCCGGAACCTGGAGCACCCCCGCTGGCAGGCCCTGGGCGAGCGCTGCCTCGCCTGCGGCAACTGCACCTCGGTCTGCCCCACCTGTTTCTGCAGCCGCATGGCGGAGAAGACCGGCCTGGACGGCACCCGGGCGGAACACTGGCGCTACCAGGACTCCTGCTTCAACGCCGCGCACAGCTATATCCACGGCGGCGTGCTGCGCCACGAGCGGGGATCGCGCTACCGCCAGTGGCTCACCCACAAGCTGCTCCACTGGCAGGCCCAGTTCGGTACCCCCGGCTGCACCGGCTGCGGGCGCTGCATCGCCTGGTGCCCGGTGGGCATTGACCTCACCGAGGAGGTGCGGATGCTGGGGGAGGTGGCGGCATGACCCAGGTGGCAACCCCGGAGCTGGCAGAGCTGGAGCTCTTCCGCGGCGTGACGGCGGAACGGCTCGAGGCGGTCGCGCCCTGCGCCCGGCGGGAGCGACACGAAGCGGGCCGGCTGCTGCTGCGCCAGGGTGACGAGGCGGCCTCCCTCCACCTGCTCTGTTCCGGCAGCGTCTCCCTGGAGCTGGTGGTGCCGGGACGGGCGCCGCTGGTGCTGGAGACCCTGGGGCCCGGCGAGTTGGTGGGCGCCTCCTGGCTGCTGCCGCCGGCGCGGGTCCACTTCGACGTGCGCGCCCGGGAAGCGGTGGAGAGCCTCCGTTTCGACACCGGCTGCCTGCAGCGTGCCATGGAGGCCGATCCCGGGCTGGGCTACCTCTTTTGCCGCCGCTTCATGGCGGTCGTGGTGCGCCGGCTCCAGGCGGCGCGCGTGCAGCTCATGGACCTCTACGGCCACCCGGAGCTCTTCGATCCGCAGCGGGGGAGGGGGCGGTGAAGGATCCCATGGTGCCCAGGGTCCTGCGCGTGCGCGAGTGCATCGAGGAGATGGAGGGGGTGGTGACCCTGGTGCTGGAGGCGCCCGGCCACTTCGCCTTCGAGCCCGGGCAGTTCAACATGCTCTACGCCTTCGGTGCGGGTGAGGTGCCCATCAGCATCACCGGCGACCCGACGGAGTCCGGCGTGGTGCGCCACACGGTGCGCTCCGTGGGCCAGGTGAGTCATGCCCTTACCCGGCTGCGGCCCGGCATGGAGCTGGGCGTGCGCGGCCCCTTCGGTCGCGGCTGGCCCCTGGAGCGGGCCGAGGGGGGCGACCTGGTACTGGCCGCCGGCGGGCTGGGCCTGGCCCCCCTGCGCCCGGTGCTGCGGCAGGCAATGGCGCAGCGGTCGCGCTTCGGCCGGGTGGTGCTCTACTACGGCACCCGCAGCCCGGAGACCCTCCTATACCGGGAAGAGCTGGCGCAGTGGCAGGGGGCGGACATCGAGGTCCAGGTGACCGTGGACCGCGCCACTCCCGGCTGGCAGGGTCACGTGGGCGTGGTCACCGACCTCATGCAGCCGGGCCACTTCGACCCGGGATCCGCCCTGGCCCTGCTCTGCGGGCCCGAGGTGATGATGCGCTTCAGCGCCCTGCGGCTGCAGGAGCTGGGCGTCGCCACCGGATGCATCCACCTCTCCATGGAGCGCAACATGCACTGCGGCGTGGGGCTGTGCGGCCACTGCCAGTTCGGCCCCAAGCTGGTGTGCCAGGACGGGCCGGTCTTTCCCTTGGAGGAGGTGGAGCCCCTCATGAAGATCCGGGAGCTGTGATGAAGCCGAAGTTGGCCATCTGGAAGTTCTCCTCCTGCGACGGCTGCCAGCTCGGTCTCCTCGACCTGGAGGAGGAGCTGCTGCAGCTGGCGGAACGGGTGGAGATCGCCCGCTTCGTGGAGGCGAGCCGCCGGGTGCTGCCCGGGCCCTACGACCTCTCCCTGGTGGAGGGGGCCGTCTCCGCGCCGGAGGAGGTGGAGCAGCTCCGGCGCATCCGCGAGCGGTCGCGGGTGCTGGTGGCCATCGGTGCCTGCGCCACCGCCGGCGGCATCCAGGGGCTGCGCAACTTCCTCGACTTCGACCCGGTGAAGGTGCAGGTCTACCCGCGGCCGGAGATCGTCCGTTCCCTGGCCACCGCCACCCCCGTCAGCGAGCACGTGACGGTGGACTTCGAGCTCCACGGCTGCCCGGTGGAGAAGGGGCAGCTGCTGGAGCTGGTGAGCGCCCTCCTCGCCGGCCGCCGGCCGGAGATCCCGGCCTACAGCCAGTGCCAGGAGTGCAAGGCGGCGGGCACCCCCTGCATCATGGTGAGCCGGGGCGAGCCCTGCCTGGGCCCGGTCACCCGGGCCGGCTGCGGCAACCGCTGCCCGTCGGTGGGGCGCGGCTGCTACGGCTGCTTCGGTCCCTCGGAGGACGCCAACCCTGCGGCCCTGGGTGGGCGGCTGGCGGAACTGCGGCTGGAGGAGGCCACCATCCGGCGGTGGTTCCGGCTCTTCACCGCCTGGGCCGGCCCCTTCCGCGAGGAGAGCCTGCGCCATGAGTGAGCGACGCATCATCCGGGTGAAGGAGCTGGCCCGGGTGGAGGGGGAAGGGGCGCTGGAGGTGCGCCTGAAGGGAGAGGCGGTGGAGTTCCTCGAGTTCCGCATCTTCGAACCGCCGCGCTTCTTCGAGGCGCTGCTGCGCGGGCGCGACTACCGGGAAGCGCCGGACATCACCGCCCGCATCTGCGGCATCTGCCCGGTGGCCTACCTGCTGGGTGCCGGCCGGGCCATGGAGGCGGTGCTGGGGCTGGAGATCCCCCCGGAGATCCGCGCCCTGCGCCGCCTCGTCTACTGCGGGGAGTGGATCCAGAGCCACCTGCTCCACGTCTTCTTCCTCCACGCCCCCGATTTCCTCGGCTACGACGATGCCATCGCCATGGCGGCGGACCATCCCGGCCTGGTGCGCGACGCCCTGGCCCTGAAGGCCACCGGCAACCGGCTGCTGGAGGCGATCGGCGGTCGCGCCGTCCATCCCGTGAACCTGAAGGTGGGGGGCTTCTACCGGGCGCCCGAGCCGGCGGTCCTGGAGGCGCTGCGCCCCGAACTGGAGGCCGGACTGGAGAAGGCGCGGGAGCTCACCCTGGCGGTGGCCCGCTTCGATTTCCCGAGGGTGGAGCAGGAGTACCTCTGCGTCTCCCTGCACCACCCGGAGGAGTACGCCATCACGCAGGGACGCCTCGTCTCCAGCGAGGGACTCGATATTGCCGTGGAGGCGTTCGAGGCGCACTTCGAGGAGCGCCAGGTGGCCCGCTCCAACGCCCTGCACGCGGTGATGAAGGGGAGCGAGCGCCCCTACCTGGTGGGGCCGGTGGCGCGCTACAACAACAACTTCGCCCAGCTCTCGCCGGCGGCGCGGCAGCTGGCCCGCGATGCCGGCCTGCCGGAGCGGGTGACCAACCCTTTCCACTCCATCCTGGTGCGCATGGTGGAGGTGAGCTGGGCCTTCGAGGAGGCGCTGCGCCTGCTGGACGCCTACCGCCCTCCTGAGCCCCCGGCGGTGGAGGGCACGCCCCGGGCCGGCCGGGGCTGCGGCTGCACCGAGGCGCCGCGGGGCATCTGCTACCACCGCTACGACCTGGACGGGGAGGGCCTCATCCGGGAGGCGCGCATCGTGCCCCCCACCAGCCAGAACCAGCGCCAGATGGAGGCCGACCTGAAGCGGGTGGTGGAGGCCAACCTCTCGCTGCCCGACGAGGAACTCCAGTGGCGCTGCGAGCAGGCCATCCGCAACTTCGACCCCTG
>JALWGP010000039.1 GCA_027038775.1 Sedimenticola sp.
CCGCTTCCTGCGGCACCAGCTGCAGCCAGTGCGACCCGGCGGCCACCGAGGTCTGGGAGTGGAGCGAGTCTCCCGGCGAGCCGCCCGAGCTTCCGCCCGGTTGCAACAACCGGTAGGAGGCCCGCCCTCGGGCCGAACTTCAAACCATTCGCGGCGAGGGCGCCGCTCCTACGCGGGTTGCAGGAGGCACGGCGGCGGCAAAAAATCATTGAAGCCGGCGTGCCGTTTCTGCTTTGATCGGAGCATCCGTCCCCGCCGCCGGAGCCGCCATGTCCGATATCAACGATTTTCTCCACCTCATGATCCAGCACGAGGCCTCGGACCTCTTCTTCTCTCCCGGCACGCCCCTGCACATCAAGATCGAGGGCCGGCTGTCGGTGGTGGGGGAAGAGCCGCTGGAGGGCAGGGGCATCGCTGCCCTGGCCATGAGTATCATGAACGAGCACCAGCGCCAGGCCTTCGCCCGGCGGCCGGAGATGAACCTCGGGCTGGAGGTCGAAGGCAAGGGGCGCTTCCGTGTCAACATCTTCCGCCAGCGCGGCGAGGTGGCCATGGTGATCCGCTATCTCAAGGACCGCATCCCCTCCATCGCGGAGCTCAACCTGCCGCCTGTGCTCGAGGAGCTGGTGATGCGGCCCCGCGGGCTGATCCTTGCGGTGGGAGGCACGGGGTCCGGCAAGACCACCACCCTCGCTTCCATGATCGATTACCGCAACCGCAACAGCCGCAGCCACATCCTCACCATCGAGGACCCCATCGAATACGTCCACCACTACCACAAGTCGGTGGTCAACCAGCGGGAGGTGGGCACCGACACCGTGAGCTACGAGGATGCGCTCAAGAACGCCATGCGCGAGGCGCCGGATGTGATCCTCATCGGTGAGATCCGGGACCGCACCAACATGCAGCACGCCATCGCCTATGCCGAAACCGGGCACCTGTGCCTCTCCACCCTGCACGGCAGCAACGCCGCCCACGTGCTGGAGCGCATCCTTACCTTCTTTCCCCGTGACATGCATCCCCAGGTCTTCATGGACCTGGCACACAACCTGGTGGCCATCGTCTCCCAGCGGCTGATCCGCGGGGAGGATGGCAAGCGCCTGCCGGCGGTGGAGGTGATGCTGATCACCCCCCTGATCCGCGATCTCATCGCCAAGGGCCGGATCGACGAGGTGCGCGAGGCGATGGAGCGCAGCAGCGAACCCGGGCTGCAGACCTTCGACCAGTCCCTCTTCCGGCTCTACAAGTCCGGCCGCATCAGCGAGGCGCTGGCGATGCAGAACGCCGAGTCGCAGAGCGACCTGGGTCTGAAGATCCGGTTGGATAAAGGAGGAGAGCGGGACGCGGGGGAACTGGAGACGGGAGAGGACACCCCCGACGGCCTGCGGGAAGGCGGCCCGCCCGGCCGGTAGTGGCCGGAAGCCGGTGACGCAGCTGGTACAATCTGCGCCATGGATGTCTCTGTCATTCTCGACGGTCTCAATTCCGCCCAGCGTGAGGCGGTCTCCGCCCCCCCCTGCTCCACCCTGGTGCTGGCCGGTGCCGGCTCGGGCAAGACCCGGGTGCTGGTGCACCGCATCGCCTGGCTGATCCGGGTGGAGGGGGTCTCGCCCTGGGGCATCCTGGCGGTGACCTTCACCAACAAGGCGGCGCGGGAGATGCGCGGACGCATCGAAACACTACTGGGGCACCCCGTGGGCGGCATGTGGGTGGGCACCTTTCACGGCCTGGCCCACCGCCTGCTGCGCGCCCACTGGCAGGAGGCGGTGGGC
>JALWGP010000040.1 GCA_027038775.1 Sedimenticola sp.
TCCTCGGCGCCCTGCCGCTGTCGGTCTCCTCGCGGATGCGGATGTCCAGCGGCAGGGCGCCGAGGAAGTCCACGCCGTATTGCTCGGCCATGCTCTTGCCGCCGCCCTCGCCGAAGATATGCTCCTCGTGGCCGCACTTGGAGCAGATGTGGATGCTCATGTTCTCCACGATGCCGAGCACCGGCACCTCCACCTTCTCGAACATCTTGAAGCCCTTGCGCGCATCCAGCAGGGCGATGTCCTGGGGCGTGGTGACGATGATGGCGCCGGAAACGGGCACCTTCTGCGCCAGGGTGAGCTGGGTGTCGCCGGTGCCCGGCGGCAGGTCGATGATGAGGTAGTCCAGGTCGGCCCAGTTGGTGTCGTTGAGCAGCTGCTCCAGCGCCTGGGTCACCATGGGGCCGCGCCAGATCATGGGAGTCTCCTCGTCGATGAGGAAACCGATGGACATGGCCTGGAGGTGGTAGCTGTTCATGGGCTCCAGGGTCTGGCCGTCCTTGGACTCGGGCTGGCCGGAGATGCCCAGCATGCGCGGCTGGGAGGGGCCGTAGATATCCGCGTCGAGGATACCCACGCGGGCGCCCTCCTGGGAGAGGGCCAGGGCCAGGTTGACGGCGGTGGTGGACTTGCCCACGCCGCCCTTGCCCGAGGCCACGGCGATGATGTTCTTGATGTTGTCGATGGGCTTGAGGGACTTCTGCACCGAGTGGGCGACGATCTTCCAGCTCAGGTCCACCTCGCAGTCGGTGACCCCCTCCACCTGCTTCACCGTATCACAGATGGCCTGCTTGATCTCCTCCTCGACGCCCTTGGCGGGGAAGCCGAGCACCACCTTCAGCTTCACCTTGCCGCCATCGATCTCGATCTCCTTCATGCACTTGGCGCTGACGAGGTCCTTCTCCATGTGGGGCTCGACGTAACCCTTGAGCGCCTCTTCGATCTTTTCACGAGTCACTTCCGACATGCTCTTTCTCCTGCCTGTTGATGGCAATGGGAATCTGTTGCGATGGGCGCGATTCTACACCATCGCCCGCCCTAAACCCAACCAAAACACTCGGATATTATCCCCTTGAGCTGTGAGATAATGTGCCGCCTTGAATCGGCAGCGGGCGGGGCGAATTCGGCGTTCGACCGGAGAGAACGCCCCCTGGGGCCCGGTGGGCTCGTCCGGGTCCCTTTCCACGGGACGCCGTAAACCCGTCCCTGGGGGCTTCACGGCGGCATCCATGCCGCCGAGACCCGTGGAAAGGGACCCGGACGAGCCCGGCTGCCGGCTACTGGCTTCAACCCCCATATCCCGGAAAACCATGAGAAAGATACTGGTCACCAGCGCCCTCCCCTACGCCAACGCCCCCCTCCACATCGGCCACATCGTGGAGTACACCCAGACCGACATCTGGGCCCGCTTCCAGAAGATGCGGGGCAATGAGTGCTGGTACATCTGCGCCGACGACGCCCACGGCACTCCCATCATGCTCCACGCCCGCCAGAAGGGCATCTCCCCCGCGGAGCTGGTGCAGCGCATGTCCGAGGAGCACCAGGCCGATTTCCGCGACTTCCGCATCGGCTTCGACAACTACCACAGCACCCACTCCGAGGAGAACCGTGAGCTGGCCGAGCTCATCTACCGGCGCAACCTCGAAGGCGGCCACATCGTCAGCCGCACCATCACCCAGCTCTACGACCCCGAGGAGGGCATGTTCCTGCCCGACCGTTTCATCAAGGGCGAGTGCCCCAGGTGCGGGGCCGCCGACCAGTACGGCGACTCCTGCGAGGCCTGCGGCGCCACCTACAGCCCCACCGAGCTGAAGAACCCCTACTCGGTGGTCTCGGGCGCCAAGCCGGTGGAGAAGGAGACCGAGCACCTCTTCTTCCGGCTCCAGGACTTCGAGGAGATGCTGAAGGAGTGGACCCGCGGCGGTCATCTCCAGCCCGAGGTGGCCAACAAGCTGGACGAGTGGTTCGAGGCG
This sequence comes from Sedimenticola sp., assembly GCA_027038775.1. Taxonomy (GTDB): domain Bacteria; phylum Pseudomonadota; class Gammaproteobacteria; order Chromatiales; family Chromatiaceae; genus Thiolapillus. Next base: position 1,971 of record JALWGP010000040.1, read on the forward strand.
GGCCTGCGCGAGTGGGACATCACCCGCGACGCCCCCTACTTCGGCTTCGAGATCCCCGGCCACCCCGGCAAATACTTCTACGTCTGGCTCGACGCCCCCATCGGCTACATGGCCAGCTTCAAGAACCTTTGCGAAAAACAGGGGCTGGACTTCGACGACTACTGGGCCGAGGGCTCGGACGCCGAGCTCTACCACTTCATCGGCAAGGACATCATCTACTTCCACGCCCTCTTCTGGCCCGCCATGCTGGACGGCGCGGGCTTCCGCAAGCCCACCACCATCCACGCCCATGGCTTCCTCACGGTGAACGGGCAGAAGATGTCCAAGTCGCGCGGCAGCTTCATCCAGGCGCGCACTTATCTCACGCACCTGAACCCCGAGTACCTGCGCTACTACTTCGCCGCCAAGCTGGGCGCCGGCGTGGAGGACATCGACCTCAACCTCGACGACTTCGTGCAGCGGGTCAACGCCGACCTGGTGGGCAAGGTGGTGAACATCGCCAGCCGCTGCGCCGGCTTCATCACCAAGCGCTTCGGCGGGCGCCTCTCGGCGGAACTGGCCGAGCCGGTCCTCTTCGACGAGTTCGTCGCCGCAGGCGAGGCCATCGCCGACCACTACGAGAAACGCGAGTTCAGCCGCGCCGTGCGCGAGATCATGAAGCTGGCCGACCGCGCCAACCAGTACATCGACGAGAAGCAGCCCTGGGTGGTGGCCAAGGAGGCCGGAAGCGAGGCGGAGCTCCAGGCCATCTGCTCCATGGGCCTCAACCTCTTCAAGGTACTCATCGGCTACCTGCGCCCCATCCTGCCTGGCACCGCGGAAAGCGCCGAGGCCTTCCTCAAGATCGACCCCCAGCAGTGGAACGACCTCGCCACCCCCCTGCTGGACCACGAGATCGGCAAGTTCAAGCCGCTGATGACCCGCGTCGATCCCAAGAAGGTGGAGGCCATGGTGGAGGCATCAAAGGAGGACATGGCCGCGAAACCCCAGAAGCAGGAAGCCAAAAAAGAAGCCGGGGTCGAAACCATCCGCTACGACGACTTCGCCAGGGTGGACCTGCGTATCGCCCGCATCGCCAAGGCCGAGTTCGTGGAAGGCGCCGACAAGCTGCTGCGCCTCACGCTGGAGCTGGGCGAGGGCGAGACGCGCAACGTCTTCGCCGGCATCAAGGCCGCCTACCCGGAGCCGGAGAAGCTGGAGGGACGGCTCACGGTGATGGTGGCCAACCTCGCGCCGCGCAAGATGAAGTTCGGCGTCTCCGAGGGCATGGTACTGGCCGCGGGACCGGGGGGCAGGGAGATCTACCTGCTCTCGCCGGACGAGGGGGCGCAGCCCGGCATGAAGGTGAAATGAGGGCCGCGGCGGCCGTCCCGTCACCCCGCCTTCATCACGCGGTTGCGCCCTTCACGCTTGGCCAGGTAGAGGGCGCGGTCGGCCTGCCTGAGCAGGGCTCCGGGCTCCAGGTCGGCGGCCGGCACCAGGGTGGCGGCGCCGATGCTCACGGTCACCGTCTCGGCCACCCCCGAGGCCCCGTGCGCGATCGCCCTCTCCATCACCGCAGCGCGAAGCTGTTCGGCGAGGCGGACAGCCTGCTCCTCTTCGATCTCCGGCAGCAGGAGCACGAACTCCTCGCCACCGATACGGGCTGACAGGTCCCTGGGTCTGCGGGCGAACCCGGCGATGATGCCGGCCACGCGGCGCAGGCAGCGGTCCCCGGCGGGATGGCCATGGAGGTCGTTGTAGTCCTTGAAATGGTCGATGTCGATCATGAGCAGGCTCAACGGCCGCGCGCGCCTCCCCTGGCGGATCTGGGCGCGCCATTCCCGCTCCAGCTCTTCCATGAAGGCACGCCGGTTGGCGATGCCCGTCAGGTCGTCCACCCGGGCCAGCGCCTCCAGCTGGCGGTTGAGTTCCACCAGCCTGCGGTTGGCCGCCTCCAGCTGCAAGCGCTCTCCGTCCAGGTTGCGCTGCAGCAGAAACTGCTTGCGGGCGTCCAGCTCCAGCGAATAGCTGGCGCCCATGCCGGCCAGGATGGTGGAGACGAGAAAGAAGTGCCCGGAAATGACCTCTCTCACGGGCGTTTCCGGCCGCAGCAGGAACACCAGCACCTCGTAGCCGGCGAAAATGACGAGGCTGGCCAGGGTAGCCCAAAGAAAGCGCAGGCGAACGAAGGCGTGGGCGTAGAAGATGACCAGCATCAGGCCGGCGTAGTAGGCGTTGTAGCTGGTGGTCGGGATCTCGTGGATCATTCCCAGGGTGCCCAGCCCCACGAGGCTGGCGACCAGGCTGAGGACCGGCTGTACCCAGCGGTGGGAACGCAGGACGAACAGCAGGCCGAGGGTCACCACCAGGGGCGGCATGCAGAAGAGGTACCGCCACCACCAGAGGCGTTCGGCCACTTCGGGAAACAGCAACCTGTCGAGCACCCCGAAGAACGCGAACAGGATCGTGCCCACGCCCACGCCAAACCGGAAATAGGGCCTGAAGGCTTCGTCATAGTGAACCTGGAAGACGCGCTCCACCTGCGCGTCACTGAATTTCAGGTTCACTCCGGTATCGGTCATGGCATCCCCTTCCCCCTCGTTCCAGTATAGAGCCAGCGTCGGCCATTTCCCATTGCCCCCACCGGTTTCCGGGTTGAACCCTCCGTTCCCTGGCCCACAATGTCCCTGCAGGCCCAACGACACGGAGGTGTCCAGTGATTCGATACCGCAAGACTCCCGAGGCGGTGGCCGCCCTCACCCCCGAGCAGTTCCGCGTGACCCAGCGCAACGGTACCGAGGCGCCGGGCACCGGCGAATACCTCTATAACGAGGTGCCCGGCCTCTACGTGGACGTGGTTTCCGGCGAGCCCCTCTTTTCCTCGGCGGACAAGTACGACTCCGGCTGCGGCTGGCCCGCTTTCACCCGCCCCATCGACCCGGAATTCGTGCGCCAGCTGCGCGACACCCGCCACGGCATGATCCGCACCGAGGTTCGCTCCACCTGTGGCGACAGCCACCTGGGCCACGTCTTTCCCGACGGTCCGCCGGATCGCGGCGGCCTGCGCTACTGCATCAACTCCGCCGCACTGCGCTTCATTCCGCTGGAGGAGATGGAGGCCGAGGGCTACGGCGAGTACATTCCGCTGGTGACGGGAAGGAAGGGCGCATGAGCATCCAGCGCGCAGTGCTCGCCGGCGGCTGCTTCTGGGGCATGCAGGAGCTGATCCGCAAGCTGCCCGGCGTGCTCCGCACCCGGGTGGGCTATACCGGCGGCGAGGTGCCCAACGCCACCTACCGTCACCATCCGGGCCACGCCGAGGCGGTGGAGGTGATCTTCGACGACGAGGTACTGCCCTATCGGCAACTGCTGACCTTCTTTTTCCGGATCCACGACCCCACCACGCCCGACCGCCAGGGCAACGACCTCGGCTCCTCCTACCGCAGCGAGATCTTCTACACCAGTGAAGAACAGAAGTGTACCGCCGAAGCGGTGAG
>JALWGP010000041.1 GCA_027038775.1 Sedimenticola sp.
GCTCCAGTTGCAGGATGGTCTGGCCGCTGGAGCCCACCGTCTGGCTGAGAGACTCGGAGAGGTCCAGCAGCAGGGTGACGGCGATGTCCCGGTCGTCGTGCTTGTGGCTGACGTTGATGCGCGGGTCGGGGTCGTGGCCGCTGCGGTAGTCGATGAGCGAGCGGATGGCCACGTCCAGGTCCAGCTCGCTGCCCTCCTCCTGGTAGCGGATGCGAACATAGCTCTGAGGCTTGAGCAGATCCAGCAGTCGCTTGAGCTGCTTGGCGATGGTGTCGTGCTTGAGCAGCAGCCGGTCGATGTAGGCTGGATCCTTTGAGGGGTGCAACGACTCGAACAGGCTCACCCAGTCGGGGCGATAGGTGCCCGTGGTGTAATCCCATTCGGGATAGTGGCGCGGCGGCAGCACGTCGGACGGCTCGCTCTCCTTCACCTCGGTGGGCTCCACGGCGAAATCTTCGTCGTCGTCCAGTTCGTAAAAGCGCCACAGGTTGCGGTTGTCGTCGCGGTATGGAATCTCGGTGTCCTTGAACCAGACCTGAGCCGAGGCGTCGGAAGCGCGGCGGGTGCGGGCCATGAACTGAATGCCCAAAAGCTCCATTTCCTGGGTGGAGCCCTCCCCTTTCTCCATGATCTCGAAGAACTTTTCCCGGAACGTCAGGATGTCGGGGTTGGTGTAGCCATGATCGGGATCGAGGATGGCGCGCGAGAGCATGGTGAGGCGGTGGCGGATGCAGGATTCACGGGTATCGTCGCACTCGCCTTCCACCGGCACCGGGTGGAGCCCCAGGAAGAGCCGGCGCAGGCCGGGATACTGGCGCATCAGCAGGTGCTCGATGCGGCAGTCCTCGAAGATCTCGATGGCGATGCGCTGCATGGGGCTGCGGTTGTCGGCGAAGACCGGCACCGTCCAGCGGCGATGGCCGGCCATGTGGGCCAGGGCCGCCAGGTACTGCTCGAAGCCGGTGATGCCGTTGTCGGCGTCGTCGTTGACATCGGGCAGGAAGATGCCCTCCTCGTCGTAATAGGGGCGCGGATCGGAGCGCTCGTCGAGCATCCGCGAATAGGGAAAGATGGGCGCCTCGATGCCCCACAGGGCGAGCTGAAACAGCTCCAGGCGGCGCTCCACGTCCACCAGCAGGGTGCCCTCGCGCTCGCGCTGCATCACCGCGCGGCTGTCGGGGGAGTCGAGACGGAAATACTCCGCGAGGTGATCGGGATGGTGGTTGTGCTGGGCGATGCCGTAGGCCATCCAGCGGCGCAGTCCGCCCAGGTTGAGCTCGCCCAGCAGGCGCGGGGCGTTCTCCACGAAAGGGATCAGTCCGGGGCTGGCCATGGTGGCGTGGGAGCCGTGGATGGAAATGGAGGTCTTCTCCACCATCTCCTGCACCAGCTCCAGGTAGCCTTCCAGCAGCTTGGGCGCCTCCAACCGGCGGGCCACCGCGGCGATGGTCTGCAGGAAGGGCACGATGGCCTCGGCGTTGGGACTGCGGGAAATCTGGTAGGCGGCCTTTGCCACCGGGTAGATGCTCTCCTCCCCCGCATGGCGCGCCACCTCCACCGCCTCCTCCATGAAGACCAGCACCGGCTCGGCGCCGCGGCCCATGAGGCAGAGCAGTTCGATGCCCTCCTGGAAGGCCGCCATGCCTTTTTCGGAAAGAGACTGTCGCGCCTCCTCCAGCGCTTCGGGCAGGAGCTCCCGGACGCGGCTGTAGTTGCATTTGACGGTCATGGCGGTCGTCATCAGGCTCCGAACACCGCCTCGATGGCC
>JALWGP010000042.1 GCA_027038775.1 Sedimenticola sp.
CCGCGTGCGGGGTGCGGGGGGCGGCGAGGGTGGTATGGCCTGCGCGGCGATGTGGCTCACGTGTGCGATGAGAGGTTCCCGTGGGGCCTGTCGGACCTTTTTGGAGAGTTTTCGGTAGTCGCTCTTTCGCCACTCGATAAACCCGTAGGGGTTCACCGGGCGTCCGAGAAAACGGATTTCGTAATGCAGATGGGGCGCCGTGCTGAGCCCCGTGTTTCCGCTGATGCCGATCACGTCCCCCCGCACCACCGTGTCGCCGCGGCGGACGGTGACTTTGCGCAGGTGGCCGTAGTAGCTCTTGAAGCCGAAGCCGTGGTCGACGATGACCAGGTTGCCGTAGCCGCTCCGTTTGTGGTAGCCGGCGTACTCCACGACGCCGTCGGCGGTGGTCCAGACCGGTTTGTGCCCTTTGGCCCGCAGGTCGATGCCGGCGTGGAACTCCCGCCGTCCGGTGACGGGGTGGGTCCGCCATCCAAACGCGCTGGTGACGCCCGCCATCGGCAGGGGTGCGCCGTTGGGGACGATGGAAAAGAGCAGCGCCAGCTGCGCCGCCGAAAGGGTGACGTTGGCGAGGCGCCCCGAAGTGGAGAGGTTGGCGTCGGGCCGTTCGCCCACCAGAATCTCCAAGTCGCTCAGCCGCTCTCCCAGACGCTCCAGCGCCGCCTGACGCCGGAGAATCTGGCCGTTGAGATCCTCCACGGTCCGCTCCAGTGCGGCGACGTCCCGCTCCAGCACCCTCTGGCGCAGCTTCGCCTCCTCCTTCGCCTCCTCCAGCGTCTTCAGATAGATCCAGGTGAAGAGGCCCAGCGACGCCAAACCCAGGAGCGACGCGATCAGAAGCCACCGCACCGCCTGGCTCAGGGTGAACTGCCGGAAGCGGCGGGTGTCGGTGATCGTGATGAGGATGCGATGCTTCACGACACCCCTTCGAAGCGGCGCAGAAAGGCTTCCACCACGTAGAAGGAGCCGAAGACCAGGTAGGGCTCGCCCGGTCGCACCCCCTCGAAGCCGCCCACCGGCAGGCCTGCGGCCCGGGCCGCCGCCTCCAGGCGCTCTCGCTCCATCGTCCGCTGGCTCTCGATGTCGATGACCTCCAGCCGTTTCGTCACGGGCGCCAGCAGGCGAAGCACCTCTTCCACCTCCTTGTCGGCCAGGGTGTTGTAGACCAGCACCCGCTTTTCGCCCGCCAGCGCCTTCGCCACCGCCCCGGCCGCCAGGGGGTTGTGCCCCACGTCCACGACCACGTCGGGCCCCAGCCGCTGGAACCGCCCCTTCAGCCGGACGTTGCGCAGCGCCTCCAGAGGCGCGTGGCGGTTTCGCAGGGTTTCGTAGGCCGCCGCGGCGGTGACGGCGTTTTCCGTCAGGTACCCGGGCCAGCCGCGCTCTTTCGCGATCTCGGCGATTCTCCCCTTCGTCGCGGCGTCGACCGCCTCTTCGGCCCGGATCAGCTCCAGCCCCTTCTCGCGGGCGATGCGCTCCGCCGTCTCGTAGACCTCTTCGTAGGGCTGCGGGGCGAGCACGGCGCGGTTTTCGACGCTTCGCAGCTTCGTCGCGGCGATCGCTTCGATCGTCTCGCCCAGAAAGGCCTGGTGGTCGTACCCGACGGGGGTCACGACGCTGAGGCGTTTGGGCACGACGTTGGTGGCGTCGAACTCCCCGCCCAGCCCCGCCTCCAGCACCACGGCGTCGCACCCTTCGAAGGCGGCCAGCGCCAGCAGCGTCGTGTACTCGAAGTAGCTGAGCGCCTCCGCCGTTTCGGGCCG
>JALWGP010000043.1 GCA_027038775.1 Sedimenticola sp.
ATACCGCTCCATGAGGTAGAATTCCCGGATTCTTCGCACTCCTCCACGACGGCACCATGACCCTGAAGATCTACAACGACCTCCACCGACAGAAGGAGGTGTTCGAGCCCCTGCAACCCGGCAAGGTGCGCATGTACGTCTGCGGTATGACCGTCTACGACTACTGCCACCTGGGCCACGCGCGGGTGGTGGTGGTCTTCGACGTGGTCTACCGCTACCTCAAGGCGAGGGGGTACGACGTCACCTACGTGCGCAACATCACCGACATCGACGACAAGATCATCCAGCGCGCCAACGAGCAGGGCATTCCCTTCCACGAGCTGACCCGGAAGTTCATCGACGCCATGCACGAGGACTTCGAGGCCCTCCACGTGGAGCCGCCCACCATCGAGCCGCGCGCCACCGAGCACATCGACGAGATCCTGCGCATGATCCAGGCGCTGCTGGAGAAGGGCCACGCCTACGTGGCGGAGAACGGCGACGTCTACTACGACGTGCGCAGCTTCCCCGAGTACGGGAAGCTCTCGGGCAAGTCCATCGACGACCTCGAGGCCGGCGCCCGGGTGGAGCCGGGGGAGGGCAAGCGCGATCCCCTGGACTTCGCCCTGTGGAAGGCGGCCAAGCCCGGCGAGCCCGCCTGGGATTCCCCCTGGGGGAAGGGACGGCCCGGCTGGCACATCGAGTGCTCGGCCATGTCCACCTCGGCCCTGGGGGACACCTTCGACATCCACGGCGGGGGCGCGGATCTCACCTTTCCCCACCACGAGAACGAGATCGCCCAGTCGGAGGGGGCCACCGGCCACCCCTTCGTGCGCTACTGGATGCACAACGGCTTCGTGCGGGTGAAGGAGGAGAAGATGTCCAAGTCCCTGGGCAACTTCTTCACCATCCGCGAGATCCTCGAGCACTACCGCCCCGAGGAGGTTCGCTATTTCATCCTCACCAGCCACTACCGCAGCCCCCTCAACTACGATGAGGAGCACCTCCTCAACGCCCGCAAGGCCCTGGACCGTCTCTACACCGCCCTGCGCGGCCTGCCCGAGGCCGGGCCCGGGGAAGCGGACCAGTACGTGGAGGCCTTCAATGCCGCCATGGACGACGACTTCAACACCCCCGAGGCGCTGGCGGTGCTCTTCGAGCTGGTGCGCGAGATCAACAAGGTGCGCGGCGAGGACGAGCACAAGGCGGCGCGCATGGCCGCCGAGCTGAAGCGGCTGGGGGGCATTCTCGGCATCCTGCAGGAGGATCCCGATGAATGGTTCAAGAAAGCAGTATCGGACTCTATTGGTTTGAGTGATTCTTTTGAAGCAAAGAAACTTGCTTTGGGAGAAGAAGAAATAGAATCGTTGATAGCCAAAAGAAACGAAGCACGCAAAAACAAGAACTGGGCCGAGGCCGACCGCATCCGCGACGAACTCAAGGCACAGGGTATCGTGCTGGAGGACGGTCCCCAGGGCACCACCTGGCGGCGGGAGTGAACCATGGCCGAGCGCAGCTTCGATGTCTTCTACTGCGACTTCGTGCGGGACGTGAGCATCAGCTCCTCGAAGCCCGAGCCCCTGGCCGCCGACCGCCTGGTGCCCCTGGCCGAGCAGCTGCTGGTGGCCGAGGACAACTACCTGGGCGTGGTGGATCCCAACGACGTGATCCTGCAGCTCTATCTCTCCGGCCGGGAGATGGTGGTGGAACTGATCTTCCCCGAGTCCACCGGCATCCTGCAGAGCCGCATGCCGGTGGACTCGGGGAAGATCAGTTCCACCAC
>JALWGP010000044.1 GCA_027038775.1 Sedimenticola sp.
GTAGTAGCGCGGCGAGGCTGGCGGCGGCTCGTGGGCCTTCTGCTCCTGCCCCTCCACGATGGGCTTGAGGTAGATCTCCACGCGGCGGTTGAGCTGGCGCCCCGCCTCGGTGGCATTGGTGGCGCGCGGCTCGCGCTCTCCGCGCCCCTCGGTGTGGATGCGGGCGGGATCCACACCGCGCGAAGCAAGGTAGTCGCCCACGGCGCGGGCCCGCCGCTCCGACAGCCGCTGGTTGTACTCCTCCGAGCCGATACTGTCGGTGTGTCCCACCACGTGCACCACGGTCTTGTCGTACTTGCGGATCACCTCGGCCAGGCGATCCAGGGAATCGGCGAAGCCGGGGTTGATCCGGGCGCTGTCGAAGTCGAAGGAGACCTGGGCGTCCAGGGTCAGCTTCAGGCTCTCGTCCTGCATGCGCTGGATCTCGATCTGGCGCGCCGCACGTTCCCGGGCCAGCTGCTGCTCCAGCTCCCGCTGCTGCCGGTCCATGTAGTTGCCGATGGCGCCTCCGGCGAGGGCACCCAGCGCGGCTCCCACGTAAGCGCCCTTGCCGTGGCTGATCTGGTGGCCGATCACCGCACCGGCGACGGCGCCGATGGCCGCCCCGGCGGTGGTCCTGGGATTTTCCTGCATGGTCTCGCAGCCGCCCACTCCCAGTGCCAGGGAGACCAAGGCAACAACCGATACCTTCTTCATATCGCTATCCTCACTACTTGAATCGAGTCACACTTCACGCTTGATCTTCTTCCATCATAGCCCGACCACGACCTCCTGCACACCGGGATTCCAGCTCTTGCGGAACCAAAGAATGTGAGCCACTGAACAAAATGCTACGCCTCCGCGCCCAAATTCCTCGATGGCCCAATTATTGCGTTGATCGACCGTAAAAAGTGCCCCACAATAGGCTGGAGACCGGAAATCGCCCAAAAGCAGCCTTGTGACCATCGATTACAAATTCCGCTACCTGCTCGACGACTGGCAAAAGGAAGCCGTTGAGGTCCTCAACGACCGGTTTCGCCAGCTGTTGCGCGCCAGCGACGATGTGTTGATGGACTTTGCGGAGAAGGCGGAAAGCGGGCAGATCCAGAACCACTTCTTCGACGCGCAGCGGGAGATCTGGCTCAAGATGGAGGACATGTCTCTCGATTTCCATGACCTCCTCACCAAGAAGCTGAGCCGCTTTCCCCTGCACGAGAACAGCCAGGTCCCCAAGCTGGGCACCGAGACCCTCAGCCTGGTCAACATCGACCTCTACGAGCGGAACCTGGCGCTGCACACCCTTGCCGAACGCGCCGAGCAGAACAACCAGCAGGAACTCTACCTCCTCGCCCAGCGTCTTTCCGTCATCAACAACGGCCAGCCGGTGACGATCGAGCAGATCCCCGCATCACCTCACCAGACGTGCGAGGTCTTTGCCCGCTGCGTCAACCGCCTCACCATCGAGAAGGACGCCCTGCTGGTCCTCTACACCCTGTTCGACAAGTACGTGCTCTCGGCCCTGCCCGAGCTGCACGAGAAGCTGAACCAGAGCCTGGTGAAGGCAGGCATCCTGCCCACCCTGAAGTACAAGGTGAAAAACGCTCCCGCACACGAGGGAGCGCACGAACGGCAGCCGAAACGCCCCTCTTCCGAGCCCGAAAGGCCGCAGACACCGGAAGAACTGGGCGAGGAGACGATGCGCCGCATCCACGAACTGCTGCAGGCCAACCGGCACCGTCGGAAGAAGAAGGCCCCGCTGCCTCCCGGGGTGCTGCCGGCCACCTCCCAGGAGGTGATCCAGGCAGCCAACAGCATCACCCTGCAGCAGGCTACCTCCTTCCCCGACGAGGAGACCCTCTACCAGCCCGTCGACCCGGAGACCATTCACCACGTCCAGGAAGAGATGGCCAGCCAGCGGGAGACCATCAAGCAGAAGGTGGGCAACAACCGGCTGCTGGACGAACAGGAGGACATCATCGACCTGGTGGGACTGCTGTTCGAGCAGATGCTGGACGACGAGAGCATTCCCAACGCCGCCAAGGCGCTGCTGGGACACCTCCACACCCCCTACATCAAGATCGGGCTCAGCGACCGGGACTTCTTCTCCAACCCCGAACATCCGGCCCGGGTGTTCCTGGACAAGGCGATCGCCGCCTCGGCCATCTGGGTGGACGAGATCGATCTCAAGGAGGGGATCTACCCCTTCCTCAAGGACACGGTGTTCAACATCGTGCGCCTGAGGAAACAGGGCCGGAAGGATTTCGAGGGCTACATCCAGGCGCTGGAAGCGGAGGTTTCCATGCGCGAGCAGAAATTCCAGGCACTGGAGAAACACAACGTGGAGGCGGAGATCGGCAAGGAACACCTGCTGCAGGCGAAGGAGGCTGCGCGGCGGGCGACCGCCCAGACCTTCGCCGGCAAGATGGTTCCCGCCTACTGCAAGCACTTCATCGACGAGGTGTGGGTGGATTATCTCACCCTGCTGCAGCTCAGAGAGGACGGCGAGGCGGAATCGGAAACCTGGCAGGAAGCGCTGGCCCTCGGCGAACGGATCCTCGCGCTCTGCCTCTCCAACGAAAAGGGGCTCGGGCGGGCCGCCCAGGTGGAGACCATCTCGGCGCAGATCCGCGACCAGGTCGGCACGCTGCTCCCCCACCAGGAACGCAAGCTGGAAGAGTTCATCGAGGCGCTCTACAGCCCGCCAAGCCGGGAGGCCGTGCTGGCCTGTCCCCCGGAAGAGGAGAAAAAGCCGGAGGAACGGCACATCGACCAGGAGACCTTCGAGCTCTACACCACGCTGCGCAAGCTTCCCATGGATACCTGGTTCGAGTTCAACACCGGCACCGAGAACAGCTACCGCGCCAAGCTCTCCTGGTACAACCCCATGACCGACCACTTCCTCTTCGTCACGCCCCGTGGCAAGAAGTCGCTGCTGGTGGACATCGGCAAGCTGGCCAGCGGCATTCAGACAGGGAGCGTCGTCTATTTCCCCGATATCAAGGTCTCCTTCTGGAACAAGGCGATGAGAAAGATCAGATCCCTGCTTGAGAGGAACGAGGCTCCGGTGACGGGGCCTGCCGAAGTATGAAGAACCAGAGAAGACAACCCCGCTATCCGCTCAAGACGGCCATCCAGGCCATCAACGTCATCGACGGTCGCTCGCTGGGAATCCTGACCAATCTCTCCGCCGGCGGTTTTCTCCTCATGTGCGGCAGAGAGGGCCCGAAGCGCGGCGACATCTACCAGCTCCACCTGCTCGACCCCAAGGAGCACTCGCTGGACATCATGGTGGGCGCCACCTGCGCCTGGCGGGAAGAGGCGCATGCCACCAACAGCTTCTGGTGCGGCTTCAAGTTCATCGACGTCTCCCCCGAGGCCCAGCAGACGCTGGACCGTTTCCTGGAAAGGCTGGCGAAACAGGAATGAGGTTCCGGATTTGACGCTCGAACCGCATTTGTTGTAGCTTCCGACTATAATAAACAACGGGATACGTCCGATATCCCGCAAAAACAACAATCCAGACCACCAACGGAAAAAGCAGGAGGAATCATCATGCCCAGCGGGGTTGTAAAGTGGTTCAATAACGCAAAAGGGTACGGTTTCGTCACACCTGACGACGGCGACGAGGATGTCTTCGTCCACTTCTCGGCCATCGAAATGGAGGGATACAAGACGCTCAAGGAGGGTCAGGCCGTGGAATTCGACATCGAGGAGGGCCCCAAGGGGCTGCACGCACAGAACCTGAGGCACGCCGGCAGCAACGACGACTGACCAACAGGTTTCCAGGAAACAACAAAAAAGCCTGTCGTGTCGGCAGGCTTTTTTGTTGTCATTGGGACGGGAAACCTACATGTGGCCGATCATGGCTTCCCCGAAGCCGGAACAGCTCACCAGGGTGGCGCCCTCCATGAGCCGCTCGAAGTCGTAGGTGACCGTCTTTGCCTGGATGGCCCCCTCCATGCCCTTGACGATGAGGTCGGCCGCCTCGGTCCACCCCAGGTGGCGCAGCATCATCTCGGCGGAGAGGATGAGGGAGCCGGGATTGACCTTGTCCTGGCCGGCGTACTTGGGCGCGGTACCATGGGTGGCCTCGAACATGGCCACGGTGTCCGAGAGGTTGGCGCCCGGCGCGATGCCGATGCCCCCCACCTGGGCCGCCAGGGCGTCGGAGATGTAGTCGCCGTTGAGGTTGAGGGTGGCGATGACGTCGTACTCCTTCGGCCGCAACAGGATCTGCTGCAGGAAGGCGTCGGCAATGACATCCTTGACCACGATCTCCTTCCCCGTCTTCGGGTTCCTGAAGGAACACCAGGGGCCGCCGTCGATCTCGGTGGCACCGAACTCCTCCTTGGCCAGCTCGTAGCCCCACTCCTTGAAGGCCCCCTCGGTGAACTTCATGATGTTGCCCTTGTGCACCAGGGTCACCGAGGCGCGGTCGTTGTCGATGGCGTACTGGATCGCCTTGCGCACCAGCCGCTTGGTGCCCTCCGAGGAGACCGGCTTGACGCCGATGCCGGAAGTCTCGGGGAAACGGATCTTGGTGACGCCCATCTCCTTCTGCAGGAAGTCGATGACCTTCTTCGCCTCCTCCGAGCCGGCGGGCCACTCGATGCCGGCGTAGATGTCCTCCGAGTTCTCACGGAAGATCACCATGTCGGTGTACTCGGGATGGCGCAGCGGGCTGGGCGTGCCCTGGAAATAGCGCACCGGGCGCAGGCACACGTAGAGATCCAGCACCTGGCGCAGGGTGACGTTGAGGGAGCGGATGCCGCCCCCCACGGGGGTGGTGAGGGGTCCCTTGATGGAGACCACGTACTCCTTCACCGCATCGAAGGTCTCGTCGGGCAGCCAATTGTCGCCGCCGTAGACCTTGACCGCCTTCTCGCCGGCGTAGATCTCCATCCAGGCGATGGCGCGCCCGCCACCGTAGGCCTTCTCCACGGCGGCGTCCACCACCCTCTTCATCACGGGGGTGATATCCACGCCAATGCCGTCTCCCTCGATGAAGGGAATGATGGGACGGTCGGGGACGTTGAGGCTGTTGTCGGGATTGACGGTGATCTTCTCTCCCTGCGCGGGAATCTCGATTTTTTCGTATGACATCGAATGGACCCTTTTTCTGGTATGGTAATCGGCGCATTTTACCACCGGATCTCCGTTTGAACGTGGTGGCAATCGCTTTCCAACCCTGCACCGCTTCATGCCCCGCCTGATCCTCTTCAACAAGCCGTACGGCGTGCTCACCCAGTTCACCGACCGGGAAGGGCGTCCCACCCTGGCCGACTACATCCCGCTGAAGGGGGTCTATCCCGCCGGCAGGCTCGACCGGGACAGCGAGGGGCTGCTCCTGCTCACCGACGACGGCCGGCTGGCCCACCGCCTCACCCACCCCGGGAAACAGACCTGGAAGACCTACCTGGTGCAGGTGGAA
>JALWGP010000045.1 GCA_027038775.1 Sedimenticola sp.
GTTGTCACGCTGGTACAGTTCGCGGGAGAGCTGGTTGTGGCAGTTGGTGCACCACAGGCCCTTGCCGCCCTTGCCGTTGCCGATCTGGGAGACGTTGGCCTGCAGCCACTTGCCGATGGCATTGAGGTGCTCGGGCGACTCCACGCCGTCCTTGTCCTTGCCGGGGTAGGAGTGGACATCGCGGCCCACGTAGCAGCCGCCGGCGGCATCCCGGTTGTCGGCGTCGGCATAGGCGTTCTTGCCGTCCGGCGTGATGGGATACTCGTCCATGCTGCGGTCGTAGCGGTGCGCCGGGTGGCAACCCTGGCAGGCGCCGGAACGCCCCTGGGAGTCGGGCAGCGGGCGCTTGGTCTGGTGCACCGTGTGGATCGCCTCGGTGAGTGCCGGGATCAACTTCTCTTTGCCATCCTTGCCCTTGTGGGTCTTGGAAGCGAGCACACCGATGACGTTGTCGGCGTGGCACTTCTGGCAGAGGATCGGATCCCGGCCCAGCCGGTTCATGGTGGAGCGGCTGTTGGGATCGTAGTTCTTCAGGAAGTCGGTGCCGTTGTGGTCGTCATGCATCTCCAGGATGGAGATGGAGGTCGCCTTCAGGTCGGCGATCCAGTCGGACGCCCCCAAGCCCTTCCAGAAGGCCCGCTCCTGCTTGTAGAGCTGGTACTTCTTGCCGTTGGCGTTCTCGTTGCCATGGCAGTTGGAGCAGTTGGGGATGTCGATGGGGTTGGTGCCCACGAAGGTGATAGGCTTGCCACTGTGGCTGTCCAGCACCGGCTTTCCGGTGTCGGCATCCACCAGGCTCACCCAGTTCTCCTGGAAGGGCTGGATGTCGCTCTCCACCAGGGTGAGGATGTCCTTGGCCGCCGTGCGGTCGTTGAAGGGCGTCAGCGGCAGGCCGAGCGCATCCCAGATGCCCGGGTTGGTGAGCACGATGGGCACGTTGTCCAGCACCGGGGACTTGGTGAAGACGATGGTGCCCTTCTCACCCGTGTAGTGGAGATGACCACCACTCATGGGGCTGGGCACCGCCGCACCCGCCGGACCGTTGTCACGCGGGATGGGAATCTGGATGCCCACGAACAGCTTCTCGCTGTCCTTGCTGGTGCCCTTGGGATTGGTCCCCTTCAGATCCTTGTAAACATACAGGTGAGTGAAGTAGGCGTTGGCGACATTCTCGTTCTTCTCGTATTTGCCGTCACCGTCCACGTCATAGGGCACGTCCCAGTACTTGAGCTTGTTGCCCTCTGAGTAGGTGTTGTCGACAAAGCCATAGGCCAGCTTGAAGCGCTTCTTGCCATCCACCACCACGGATGCATCCTCCTCGTCTGCCTCCAGCAGTTCGGGATACTTCTTGCGTCCGGTGGCGGTCTTGATCACCTGGGACTGCACCGAGTTGTAAGGCGGCAGCACACAGCAGTAGCTGAAGTCGAAGCCGGTGCAGTGCATGCCCAGCTCGTAGTTGATGGTGATGTTGTAGTCGTTCTTGGGCTTGCTGGTATCGGCCGCGACCTCGGGACCACCGTACATCTTGGGCTCCATGGGAACCACGGGCGCGTGTCTGGCTTCGGCCTTGGCTGTCTCCTTTTCTGCGGCGGGTTCCTGCGTCGTGCACGCACTGACCGCCAGCGCGGCAACCATGGCCGCGGACAATGCCTTTTTCATGTTATCCCCCCCTTGTAACGAAGACCGTCCGAATCAGGAGCGCAGGCTCCTGACCGGAGGTATACGATTACGAATTTTTGATGTCACCGTCCGTTGGCGACACCCCCCTCCAAAATTCGCCTCCTTTGGATCAATTCTTCACGCGAGATTTCGGAGGCTCAATGCTATCACCAAGCATTCGACAAAGTCAAATTTTTTCAATATAAACAATAATTTAGAAAATCATAATTTATTGATAAGCCAATGCTCCAGACTCATGTTCACCGGCGGGGCGGGATACCGGACAGCGCCCCCATGACTCAGATCAATGACAATTTCCGGCCGGCAACGCTATGTTTTGCTGAACAATTCAAACAATCAGCGGCCCGCGCCGGACGGCGGCCCGCGCAAGGGAACGCGGGCATCGACTCAGTCCACCACCGGCAGGTGGAGAAAGAAGCCGGGCCGGCGTTTCATCCAAAGTTCCCGAGGATCGGAGTCATGATTACGATCACATCCATCGTCACAGACCGTCGCTTCAGGCTGGCTGCTGCCGTCTCGTGCCTGGCCGCAGCTCTTTCCGTGGCGCAGGCGGAGGCCTTCAAGAAGAGCGCGCCTCCCCACCTCAAGGAGTTCGAGGAGGCCATGAAGCTGACGCCTGATATCGAAAACGGCCGCGAACTCTTCAAGCATTACTGCGTCACCTGTCACGGCCCGGAGGGCTGGGGCGTGCCGGGCAGCGGTTATCCGCAGATCGCCGGCCAGCTCAAGGATGTCATCATCAAGCAGCTTGCCGACTTCCGCGCCGGAAACCGCGACAATCCCATCATGCGCGCGTTCTCTTCCCGCCGTTCCCTGGGTGGCCCCCAGGAGATCGCTGACGTGGCCGCCTACATCGCATCCCTGCCCATGACCCCGCGCAACGAGAAAGGCTTCAAGCTGCGCGTGGAGGAAGGGAAAAGACTCTACCAGGAGCTCTGCGCCGACTGTCATGGCGAACGCGGAGAAGGGGACCCCAAAAAGCACGCCCCACGGCTTCACGGCCAGCACTACAGTTACCTGATGCGCCAGTTCAACTGGATTCGCAACGGTCGCCGGCGCAACGCCGACAAGAAGATGGTGGAGCAGATCCAGGAGATGACGCCCCGGCAGCAGGTGGCCATCATGTCCTACCTTTCAAACCTGAAGGGAGACAATGTGGCCAAGGACGGTTGGCGCAATCCCGACTTCGACCAGTTCGACCGCAGCTGGCGTCCCGCCAAGCTGCGCTGACACACCGCGCAAACCCGCGCGCGAAAAGGCCCTGCCGAAGCAGGGCCTTCTGCGTTGAATCCATCCGGATCCGGGTTCAGTGGGCCACCTCCTTTTCTGCGGCTGCTTCCAACAGCTTCAGGCTTCGGCTGTTGCGGATGCCCCGGGCGATGTCCATCGCGGTCTCGCCATTGCGATTCTTCAGGTCCAGCCTCGCGCCCCGGGCCAACAGCACCTTGACCACTTCCGGCTCACGCACGGCCACCGCTTCCATGAGCGCCGTGGTCCCCTCGTTGTCCCTGGCATTGATGTCCGCACCGTTTTGCAGCAGCAGCACTACTGCATCCACGTTGCCGCTGCCAGCCGCCCAGATGAGGGGGGTGGCACCGTCCGCCGACCGCTTGTTCACGTCCGCACCCGCTGCCAGGAGCGTCTTCACGACCTCGAGGTTCTTGCCCTTCTCCACCGCGTGGATGAGCGCCGTTTTCCCCTTCTTGTCCTGCAGATCGACCTTGGCATGGTGTTTCAGGAGCAGTTTCACCGCGTCCAGGTGGTCGTATTCCGCGGCCAGCATCAGCGGCGTGCGCCCCTCCTTGTCCCGGTCGTTGGGGTCGGCACCACGAAACAGCAGCTGTTCCAGCATTTCGGTCTCGCCATAACGGGCCGCCAGCAACACCGGCGTGGTGCCGGCGCGGGTGCGCGCATTGAGTTCGGCCCCCCGCTCGATGAGCAGCGCCGTCACCTCCGACTCACCGTTCTCCGCCGCCAGGGTGAGCGCCGTACAGTTGGCCACCGTCTTCCGGTTCACGTCGGCTCCCCTGGAGAGCAGCAGTGACACCGCGGCCAGGCTGCCGTTCTCCGCTGCCATCATGAGCGCCGTCTTGCCGTACTTGTTGGCGGCATTCACGTCAGCCCCCTGGTCCAACAGCTTTTCCATGGTCTCCACGTCGTCGATGGCCGCCGCCAGCCGCAGCTCGCGCCCGAGCTCGGCCTTGTCCGCCGCCCAGGCTTGGGCGCCCAGCAGCAGGAACAACCCCAGGAGCAGCGGAAATACCTTTCCAGTGCGATCTCTCTTCATCTTCAGCCTCCTCGCGCTCGGGACCGTCAACCTGCCGCCGGCTCTTCAGGTTCTTCAGGTTCGTCCGGCTCCTCGTGGGCGATCCCCTTGTGGCAGTCGATGCAGGTCTTGCCCTCGTCCCTGGCCCGGCCATGGCGCTTGCGCGCGCTGCGGTCCTGCTCGGCCAGGTCCATGGCGTCCCAGGAGTGGCAGGAACGGCACTCCCTCGAGTCGGTGGACTTCATCTTCCTCCACACCGCGCTGGCCATCTCCCAGCGGCGCGCCTCGTATTTCTCCAAGGTGTCGATGGTGCCCATGATCTCGTGGTAGACATCCTTGGCGGCCATCACCTTGGCGATCATCTTGGGGATGAAAGGCTTGGGCACATGGCAGTCGGCGCACCCGGCGCGCACGCCCGAGGGACTCTTCCAGTGGATGGTCTCCTGCAGCTCCTTCAGGTTGACCTTCATGCTGTGGCACGAAGTGCAGAATTCGGTTTCGTTGGTCATGGCCAGCCCCACGTTGAACAGGCCGGCAAAGATGACGCCCGCCAGAAAGATGACGATGGCGATGCCCAGGCTGATGCGTTGAGCCATTGCTTCCTCCCCAAACTACCTTTGGTTTCAACTTTCGGATTCACGGCCATTTCGATGGCCTGTTTTTGTTCCGGCGGATGTTCTCCCGGGACGGGACGCCCGTTTTCTTATTGTTGATACACCACGCCGGGCAGCCAGGTCGCCAGCCGGGGCCACCAGGCGAGCATGCCCAGCATGATGAGCTGGATCAGGATAAAGGGTATCACACCCCGGTAGATCGCGCTCGTGGTCACTTCCGGCGGCGCCACCCCGCGCAGGTAGAAGAGGGCGAAGCCGAAGGGCGGCGTGAGGAAGGAGGTCTGGAGGTTGATGGCGATCATGATGCCGAGCCACACCGGGTCCAACCCCATGGCCAGCAGGATGGGCCCGACGATGGGCACCACCACGAAGGTGATCTCGATGAAGTCGAGGATGAAGCCAAGCAGGAACATCAGCAGCATCACCACTGCCACGGCGCCGACCACCCCCCCGGGGAGGTTGTGCAGCAGTTCCTCCACCAGGTCGTCGCCGCCGAAGCCCCGGAACACCAGCGAGAAGACGGCGGCACCGATGAAGATGAGGAACACCATGGAGGTCACCTGCACGGTGGAGCGCATCACCTCGCGCAGCGACTCGCGATTGAACTGCCGACGCTGGACCGCCAGCAGCATGGCGCCCATGGCACCCACCGAGGCCGCCTCCGTAGGCGTGGCCATACCGGCCAGGATGGAGCCGAGCACCGCCACGATGAGCAGCAGCGGCGGCAGCAGCACGGTGACCACGCGGCGCGCCAGCGAACCATCGCCGGCGAGATCCGGCGCCGCCGGCACCTTCTGCGGCCGGAACAGGGCCACCCCCAGCAGGTAGACCAGGTACATGGCCACC
>JALWGP010000046.1 GCA_027038775.1 Sedimenticola sp.
GCGGGGGAATCGTCTCCGGGACCTAGCGGAAGGTCTCGCGCCACGCCGGGTGCTCCGCGATCCGCTCCAGCGCCTGCGCCAGCAGCGTCTTTCCCGGCTCGGTGCGGTGCCAGGTGGAGGCGCCCGAGGGGTGCGGCAGAGGGATCACCGTGGTACGCACGCCGAACAGCTCCTCCTCGAAGGAGCGCCCGACCACCTCCACCAGCCGCTTCACGTGCATGATCTCGGCGATGGCCAGCTTGCCGATGGGGATCACCAGCCTCGGCCGCAGCAGGTGGAACTCCCGCTCCATCCAGATGCGGCAGTTGTCGATCTCCTCGCGGCTGGGCACCCGGTCGCCCCCTTTCGGATTCTTGCCGGGAAAGCAGCGGCAGACGGCGGCCATGTAGACGCGGGAGCGGTAGGTCTCCTCGTCCACGCCGATGGATGCGAACCACTGGAAGAGGGTCTTGCCGGCGGTCCAGGCGAAGGGTTTTCCGGCGGGCCCCTCCTTCTCCCCGGGGGCCTGGCCGATGGAGATCACCGGCGAGAGCACCGGCCGCCCCAACACCACCGGCGGGATCATGTCGGGGCACCTGCGGCAGGCCTTGAGCGCCGCCTGGTGGCGCTTGAGGGCTTGAAGGCTCGGTTTCATGGGGCGAAGATACCACGATCCACGACAACCGGTTTGCAGGAGCAGAGACGATGAAAGCAGTGGTGATGACCGAGCCCGGCCCGCCCGAGGTGCTCAAGCTGCAGGAGGTGGAGGAGCCCTCCATCGCCAGCCCCTCCCAGATCAAGGTGAGGCTCCACGCCGCCGGGATCAACCCCATCGACACCAAGCTGCGCGGCCGGGGCCTCTTCTATGGCGCCCAGCCCCCCGCCATCCTGGGCTGCGACGGTGCCGGCGAGGTGGTGGAGACGGGCGAGGCGGTGACCCGCTTCCAGCCGGGGGACCAGGTCTGGTTCTGCCACGGCGGCCTGGGCCGCGAGCCGGGCAACTACGCCGAGTTCACGGTGCTGGAGGAGCGCCGCGCCGAGTTCAAGCCGGCCAAGGTGGACATGGTGCATGCCGCGGCCGCGCCCCTGGTGCTCATCACCGCCTGGGAGGCGCTCTACGACCGGGGGCGGCTGGAGGAGGGGCAGGACGTGCTCATTCACGCCGGCGCCGGCGGCGTGGGCCACGTGGCCATCCAGCTGGCCAAGATCCGCGGCGCGCGGGTCTTCACCACGGTGAGCTCGCCCGAGAAGGCGGAACTGGCGCGGCGCCTCGGCGCGGACGTGGTCATCGACTACCGGAAGGAGAACGTGGCCGAGGTGGTGGACCGGGTCACCGAGGGGCGCGGCCTGGACCTGGTCTTCGACACCGTGGGGCCCGAGGTCTTCCGCAACTCCATCCCCCTGCTGGCCGAGTACGGCACCCTGGTCACCATCCTCGATCCCGGGGAGGGGCTGGTCACCTCGGAGGCGCGCAACAAGAACCTCACCATCGCCTTCACCCTGATGCTGACCCCGGCGCTCAAGGACCTGCCCGAGGCCCTGGCCCACCAGGGGGAGATCCTGCGCCGCTGCGGCGAGTGGATGACCGAGGGGAGGCTGAAGGTGGAGGTGAGCCGCACCCTGCCCCTGGCCGAGGCCGCCGAGGCCCACCGCATGATCGAGACCGGCCACACCACGGGCAAGATCGTGCTCACCATGATGTAGGAGCGGCGCCCTCGCCGCGATTGGTTTGAAATTCGGCCCGGGGGCGGGCCTCCTACCCCGTACAGGGA
>JALWGP010000047.1 GCA_027038775.1 Sedimenticola sp.
GGCTACACCGGCATCGACCTCAACCGCGCCGGCACCCCCCTGCTGGAGATCGTCTCCGAGCCCGACCTGCGTTCGGCGAAGGAGGCGGTGGCCTACGCGAAGAAGATCCACCAGATCGTCACCTACCTCGGCATCTGTGACGGCAACATGCAGGAGGGCTCCTTCCGCATGGACGCCAACGTCTCGGTGCGCATCAAGGGCGAGGAGAAGTTCGGCACCCGCACCGAGCTGAAGAACCTCAACTCCTTCCGTTTCCTCGAGAAGGCCATCAACTTCGAGGTGGAGCGCCAGATCGACCTGCTGGAGTCGGGCGGGGAGGTGGTGCAGGAGACCCGTCTCTACGATCCTTCGAGGGACGAGACCCGCTCCATGCGCACCAAGGAGGAGGCCAACGACTACCGGTACTTTCCCGATCCCGACCTGCTGCCCCTGGTCATCGACGACGCCTTTATCGAGGAGACGGTGCGCGACATGCCCGAGCTGCCCGAGGCGCGGCGCAGGCGCTTCGAGGAGCAGTACGGCCTCTCCGCCTACGACGCCGACGTGCTCACCGCCACCCGGGCCGCCGCCGACTACTACGAAGCGGTGGTGGCCGTGGCCGGCGACGCCAAGCTGGCCGCCAACTGGATGATGGTGGAGCTCTACGGCGCCCTCAACAAGGCGGGGCTGGAGCTGGCCGAGAGCCCCATCTCCGCCAAGGCCCTGGGCGAGCTGGTCCTGCGCATCGCCGACGACACCATCTCGGGCAAGATCGCCAAGACTGTCTTCGAGGAGATGTGGGAGAGCGGCCGCGCCGCCGACGCCATCATCGACGAGAAGGGGCTGAAACAGATCACCGACAGTGGTGCCATCGAGGCCATCGTCGACGAGGTGCTGGCCGAGAACGCCCAGCAGGTGGAGAACTATCGCAACGCCGACCCCAAGAAGCAGCCCAAGATGCTCGGTTTCTTCGTGGGCCAGGTGATGAAGAAGAGCCAGGGCAAGGCCAACCCCAAGCAGGTGAACGAGCTGTTGAGAAAAAAGTTGGAGTAAAAAAGTAGGTTGGGCACGCTTCGCTTTGCCCAACCTACGAGGCCGCTCCTACTCCTTCACCGCCATGGCCACGGTGTACTGCTTTCCTTGCTTGATCTTCTTGTGATTGCCGAAGATCTCGGTGAAGCTGCGCTTGATGAACTGGCGCAGGCCGGTGATCACCACCACGTAGAAGCGCCCGCCGGGTTCGAGCCGCTCGCGGATGTCGTGGAAGAAGAGGTAGTAGTGCTCCTTGCTGGTCTTGGCCGGCAGGTTGGTCACCGCCAGGGTGAAGCGGCGGTCGGCAGGCATCTGGTCGAGACCGTTGCTCAGCAGTACCTCCACGTTCCCGATGCCGTTGAGCGCGGCGTTCTTCCTGGCGTACTCCACCGCCACGAAGTCCTTGTCCACCAGGGTGCAGAAACCTTCCGGCGCGTGCTTCGCGATGGCCAGTCCCAGGGGGCCGTAGCCGCAGCCGAGGTCGATGGCGCGCTCGTCCGGGGCCACCTCCAGGTGGTCCAGCAGCAGGCGGGTGCCGGCGTCGCTGCCCTTGGGCGAGAAGAGCCCCCAGGTGGTGTGGAAGGTGAGGGGGTGGCCCAGCAGGGTCTCGCGGAAGACGATGTCCTGCCGCAGTTTCTCCAGGTCGAGGGGAGCGTTGCTTTTCATGCCGACCGATCCCCGGCGCAGACCGGGCATCCCGGGTCGGGCCGCAGCTTCAGGGTACGCAGCTCCATGGTG
>JALWGP010000048.1 GCA_027038775.1 Sedimenticola sp.
CCCCAGGGCCCAGTCGGCGTAGCGCATGGCGGTGAGATGCTCGTCCAGTTTTCCGGCGCCGGTGACCGGTTCCACCGGCAGGGGGTCGGGCAGCGCGTAGGGGGTGTGGTTGGAAAGGGTCTGCAGGACGGCAAAGAAAGGTCGGTCCGGGTCCAGCCGTCCGATTTCGCGCAGGGCCTGGTTGAACATGTCCTGGTCCGAGGCGCCCCAGGTGGGATCGATGAAAACGGGGTTCTCGATCTCGTACCGCCCCACGAAGCGGCTCATGCCCTGGTTGCGGAAGAAACCCTGCTGGTTGTCCCAGGCAAAATCCCCGTTGTAGACATAGAGGTCCTGGAAGCCGCGGGGCTTGAGCAGCACCGCCAGCCCGGAAAAGCGGTGCTGGCCCTCCGGTTCCTGCATCAGGTACTCGAACCCGGGCAAGTTGGGGAAACAGGCCAGCGTGGCGAACATGCCCTGGTGGGTATGGGTGCCGCTGGAGAAGAAGTGGTCGAAGAGCAGCCCCTCCTGTGCCAGCCGATCGAAGTTGGGGGTGATGCCGTGGTCCTGGCCCAGGGCCCCCACGAAGCGGGCCGAGAAGCTCTCCATCACGATCACCACCAGGTTGCGGGGGCGGCGGATTCCGGAAGCGCGGGGGTGGTGGCGGCGCAGGACCGGGTAGGTATCGGCCCGCAACAGCCGGTCGTCGGGCACCAGCAGCATGCGGCGCGTGCGTGCCAGCGCCTTGTCGGGCGCAATGGTCTTGAGCCACTTCTTGCCGATCTCCTTCCTGGTCTTGCCGAAGGCGGCTTTCCACAGGGACCAGGTGCCGTTCAGCGCCAGGTGGTTGGCGAACAGGTCCTGGCTGTGGAAAGCGTCCCCCCAGCGCAGCGGTGGACCCTGGCGAAGGGTGCCGCGGGCGCCCCAGGCCACCAGGAAGAGCACCAGCACCACTGCCGGGACGCGGATCCACCAGGCGGGGATGGGTTCCGTTCTTCGGGTCGCCTGGTCCAGCAGGCGCAGCACCCAAATGAAGCAGAAGGTGAGGGCCAGCCAAAGCAGCAAATAACGGACGACCGGGAACCCGTGCCAGATCATGCTGGTGACGGTGGCCGGATCCTCCTTGAGGTACTGAATGGCGATACTGTTCAGGCGCGCGTGAAACTCGTGGTAGAACTCCGGCTCGGTGACCCCCAGGAAGAAAACCAGGGCGGCGGCGGTGCCCAGCCAGGCGCGCGCCCAGCGACGAAGGCCGAGGCCCCGGGGAAGGAACAGGGCGATCACCAGGGGCAGCGCCACCAGGCTGGTAACGATGAGGTCGAAACGCAGCCCCACCAGGAAAGCGCGCGCCAGGTCCGCCGCGGGGGTGTCTTCGGCGAGCGGGAGGTTGCGTGCCCACAGGAGCAGCCTCAATGCCTGCTGAAAGAGGAGAAAGGAGAGGAAATACCCCGCCAGGAAGGCAAGATCGGAGCGCAGGCCCTGCAGACCCCGGAAGCGAAGTGGAAACATGGGTGAACGACGCGTGGAAAATCGGAGGGCAATTATAGACCCGCCGGCGGGGGGTGGGCAGTGTAATCGGTCGGTTCCGTTGTGCAAAAGATGGTTTTTATGTTGACCCGCGTGGGCAATATCAGTACTTTAAGATGTTTGGATCCGGTAGCCGGCAAGAGGTCGGCAACGCTTGTTTCTGGAGGTTGATACGGTGGAATTGAGTGGCGCGGAAATCGTTGTCCAGGCGCTGATCGACGAGGGCGTCGAGTACATCTGGGGCTATCCCGGCGGCGCCGTGCTGCACATCTACGATGCCCTGTTCCAGCAGAAGAAGATTCGCCATATCCTGGTACGTCACGAGCAGGCCGCCACCCACGCCGCGGACGGCTACGCGCGCGCCACCGGCAAGCCGGGCGTGGCCCTGGTCACCTCCGGGCCCGGCGCCACCAACGCGGTGACCGGGATTGCCACCGCCTACATGGACTCCATTCCCATGGTGGTCCTCACCGGGCAGGTGCCCACCCCCTTCATCGGCAGCGATGCCTTCCAGGAAGTGGACATCACCGGCATCACCCGCCCCTGCGTGAAGCACAACTTTCTCATCAAGCGGGTGGAGGACATCGCCGAGACCATCGCCAAGGCCTTCTACATCGCCACCACCGGACGGCCCGGGCCAGTGCTCATCGACATTCCCAAGGATGTCACCGATCCCAACGTGCGCATCCCCTACGAGTATCCCAGGAAGATCTCCATGCGCTCCTACAAGCCGGTGGAGAAGGGGCACCCGAAGCAGATCCGCAAGGCGGTGGATCTCATGGTCAAGGCCCAGCGGCCGGTGATCTACACCGGTGGCGGCGTCATCCTGGGCGACGCCTCGGAAGAACTGCGCAAGCTGGTGGAGGTCACCGGCTTCCCGGTCACCCACACGCTCATGGGGCTGGGTGCCGTTCCCGCATCCGACAAGCGGTTCCTCGGCATGCTGGGCATGCACGGTACCTACGAGGCCAACATGGCGATGCACGAGTCCGATCTCATCATCGCCATCGGCGCCCGCTTCGACGACCGCGTCACCGGCAAACTGGCCAGCTTCTGTCCCCACGCCCAGGTGATCCACGTGGACGTGGACCCGGCCTCCATCTCCAAGAACGTGAAGGTGGACGTGCCCATCGTCGGCCAGGTGAAGCCGGTGCTGCGCGACATGGTCAAGGTGCTCAAGGAGCGCAAGACCAAGCCCGATGCGGCGGCGCTCAAGGCGTGGTGGCAGCGTATCGAGGGCTGGCGCGCGGTGGAATGCCTCAAGTACCCGCCCTCGGACAAGGTGATCAAGCCCCAGTTCGCCATCGAGACCCTCTACAAGGTGACGCGGCGTCGGGACTTCTACCTCACCTCGGACGTGGGCCAGCACCAGATGTTCGCCGCCCAGTTCTACCCCTTTGAGAAACCGCGCCGCTGGATCAATTCGGGCGGCCTGGGCACCATGGGCTTCGGCCTGCCGGCGGCCATGGGGGTGCAGCAGGCTTTCCCCAAGGCCACCGTGGCCTGCGTCACCGGGGAGGCGAGCATCCAGATGTGTATCCAGGAACTGGCCACCTGTTCCCAGTACAAGCTGCCGCTGAAGATCATCCTGCTGAACAACGGCTACATGGGCATGGTGCGCCAGTGGCAGGAGCTCTTCTACGAAGGGCGTTATTCGCACTCCTACGTGGACGCGCTGCCCGATTTCGCCGCCCTGGCCGAGACCTACGGCCACGTGGGCATGACCATCGAGGATCCGGGTGACCTGGAGGCCGCCTACAAGGAGGCCTTCGGCATGAAGGACCGGCTGGTCTTCATGAACGTGCTGGTGGATCCCGAGGAGAACGTCTATCCCATGATCGAGGCGGGCAAGGGGCATCACGAGATGCACATGTCGCCCTATCTCACCGCGGAGAGGGAGCTGGCCTGATGCGACACATCATTTCCGTACTCATCGAAAACGAATCAGGGGCCCTGGCGCGGGTGGCGGGGCTGTTCGCCGCCCGGGGCTACAACATCGAGTCTCTCACCGTGGCGCCCACCGAGGATCCCACCCTGTCGCGCATGACCCTGGTCACCTACGGCGACGAGCGGATCATCGAGCAGATCATCAAGCAGCTGAACAAGCTCATCGACGTGGTGAAGCTGCTGGATCTCTCCGAGGGCCCCCACATCGAGCGTGAGCTGATGATGGTGAAGGTGAAGGCCGAGAAGGGGATGCGCGAGGAGCTCAAGCGGCTGGCCGACATCTTCCGCGCCAACATCATCGATGTCACCGCCACCAGCTATACCATCGAACTCACCGGCCACGGCCACAAGCTGGACGCCTTCCTGCAGGCGGTGCCCGAGGAGACGCTCATCGAGGTGGTGCGCTCCGGTCCGCTGGGTATCTCCCGTGGCGCCAAGGGGCTCGGCCTCTGACAACCCCAAGAATTCAATAACAGACGAACAGGTACATCATGAGCATCAACATCTGCTATGACAAGGACTGCGACCTCTCTCTCATCCAGAGCAAGAAGGTCACCATCATCGGCTACGGCTCCCAGGGGCACGCCCACGCCAACAACCTCAAGGACTCCGGCGTCGACGTGGTGGTGGGTCTGCGGTCCGGTTCGCCCTCCGTGGCCAAGGCCGAGGCGGCCGGCCTTACCGTCAAGCCCATCGATGAAGCGGTGAAGGGTGCCGACGTGGTGATGGTGTTGGCTCCGGATGAGCACCAGGCGAAGCTCTATCGCGAGGTGATCGAGCCCAATATCAAGGAGGGGGCGGCGCTGGCCTTCGCCCACGGCTTCTCCATCCACTACAACCAGATCGTGCCGCGCGAGGATCTGGACGTGATCATGATCGCGCCCAAGGCGCCGGGTCACACGGTGCGTAGCGAGTTCGTCAAGGGCGGCGGCATTCCCGACCTGGTGGCGGTCTACCAGGACGCTTCCGGCGAGGCGCGCGCTATCGCGCTCTCCTACGCCTCGGCCATCGGCGGCGGCCGCACCGGCATCATCGAGACCACCTTCAAGGACGAGACCGAGACCGACCTTTTCGGCGAGCAGGCGGTGCTCTGCGGCGGTTGCGTGGAGCTGGTGAAGGCCGGCTTCGAGACCCTGGTGGAGGCGGGCTATGCTCCCGAGATGGCCTACTTCGAGTGCCTGCACGAGCTCAAGCTCATCGTCGATCTCATGTACGAGGGCGGCATCGCCAACATGAACTACTCCATCTCCAACAACGCGGAGTACGGCGAGTATGTCACCGGTCCCAAGGTGATCAACGAGGAGAGCCGCAAGGCGATGCGCGAGGCGCTGAAGAACATCCAGAACGGCGAGTATGCCAAGCAGTTCATCCTCGAGGGCATGGCCAACTATCCCTCCATGACCGCCTACCGGCGCCTCAACGAGGAGCATCTCATCGAGAAGACCGGTGCGCGCCTGCGTGCCATGATGCCCTGGATCAAGAAGATCGTGGACAAGAGCAAGAACTGACCTGCGGGGGACGTCCGGGAAAGGGCCGCCTGCGGGCGGCCTTTTTCGTCAGTAGAGCCAGCCTTCGTCGGTGGGTCCCATGCGGGGATACCCGGCTCCCCTGGGGATGGTGAAGGGTTCTTCCCCGGAGAACCGCGTCAGTGGCAGCACCAGCAGTTCCGGGCGGCCCCGCGAGCCGATGAGAGTCATGCGCAGCACCGCGTCGAGGTAGCCGTCGGCGTTCACGTCGGCGAAGTCCACGGAGAGAATGCGGTAGCCGGGAGCCCGCCGGTCGCGGTAGCAGCGGAGCCCTTCCGGTGTGTAGTGGATGTGGCCTCGGAACACGCCGTTCTCGAATCGACACTCGTCCCTGCTCTCCTGCGGGTCCGGGTGGTGGCCCTGGTGCATCATGAACATGGAGAAGTCGGGCAT
>JALWGP010000049.1 GCA_027038775.1 Sedimenticola sp.
ACCGAGGAGAATCGAACTCCTGACCTACGCATTACGAGTGCGTTGCTCTACCGGCTGAGCTACGGTGGCCCGGGAACGCCGGGATTATAGGAAATCGGCCCCGGGGAGTACAGGACCCCTCCATTCCCTTTGCCAGAAAGAGGTAGATAAGTTCTCGTTTCCCGGTATAGTGGCAATTCCCGAGTAAATTGCTCGGGAATTGACCCAAGAACGAAAGAACGAGGAAGTGAGAACGATGAGTGTGCAAATCCCCGAACGCGATGGCGACGGTTACCTGGTGAACATGAACGAGTGGACCGAGGAGATCGGCAGGGCCATGGCCGAGGCGGACGGTTTCGAGATGACCGACGAGCGCTGGGCCCAGGTGCTCAAGGCGCGCGAGTACTACGAGTCCTACGGTTCGGTGCCGCCGATCCGCAAGTTCGCCAAGTACATCGACCAGGACAAGAAAGTGCTCTTCAAGGAGTGGATGACCGGGCCCATGAAGCCCATCACCAAGTACGGCGGCCTGCCCAAGCCCACCGGCTGCGTCTGAGCGGTTCGTGGCGGGGGCGCCGCCCCCGCTTCGCGTCGCACATTCCCGTGCGGTATAGAAGGCCCGCCCCCGGGCCAAATCCGCGTCAATCGGCCAGTTGGGCCAGCACCTGGCGCAGGGTGCCCAGTTCCACCGGCTTGCGCAGGAACGCGGTGATGCCGAAATCGGGGGCGTTCTCTTCGCTCACACTGTCGCTGAACCCGGTGCAGAGGATCACCGGCAGTTCCGGCCGCAGTTCGTGGATCCGCCGGATCAGTTCGACCCCGGTCATCCTGGGCATGGTCTGGTCGGTGAGCACCATGTCGAAAGCGCCCGGATCCTGCCGGAAGTGCTCCAGGGCCTCCTCCCCGTCGTGGAAGGCGATCGTGCTCAGCCCCTCGTGCTCGAGCAGAGCGCACATGACGGCCAGCACCGCCGGTTCGTCGTCCACCACCAGAGCTGTTCCCTGGCGGATCGGGTGGGCGCCGCCGGGATGAGGTGGGGGGTGCCCTTCTTCCTCCGTCTCGGTTTTGGCCGGCGGGAACAGCAGGCGGAAGCGAGTGCCCTGTCCCGGTTCGCTCTCCACCACGATGTGGCCGTGGTTCTGGTGTACCGCGCCCTGGACCACGGCCAGTCCCATGCCGGTTCCCTTGCCGGGCTCCTTGGTGGTAAAGAAGGGGTCGAAGATCTGCTCGCGGATCTCCGGGGGAATGCCGTGGCCCGTGTCCTCTACCTGCAGCTCCACCCAGTCCCCGTGCAGCTTGCAGCGGCAGCTGTCGCACTCGAACTCGAGGTTCCGCCTCGGTCCCAGCCGGATCTGCAGCACGCCCTTGTTCTCCATGGCGTCCCTGGCGTTGACGCAGAGATTCATCAGCGCCTGGTGGATCTGCACCGGGTCGGCGGTGATCGGCGGGGTGTCGGCCTCGACCTGCTGTTCGATGAGAATGCTCGAGGGGAGCGTGGAACGGGCCAGGCGCGTGATCTCCTTCACCAGCGGCTGCAGCTGCAGCCGCTTCTGTTCGTGGCTGTCGTTGCGCGTGAAGCGCAGCATCTGCTCGATCAGTTCCTTGCCGCGTCGGCCGGCGGTGTTGATCTCTCTCAGGTGGGCGTGGAGATTGTCGGTCTTGCCCGACTTCAGCTGCATCAGGGAGAGCTCGGAGAAGCCCAGGATGGAGGCGAGGATGTTGTTGAAGTCGTGGGCGATGCCGCTGGTGAGTTGGCCCAGCGCCTCCATCTTGTGGGCTTGTTGCAGCTCTTTCTGTACCCGCTGCTGCTCGCTCACGTCACGCACCACCGCGCAGTTGAATTCTTCCTCTCCGTAGACCAGGTGGTTGGCGGTGATCTCCACGGGAAATTCGCTGCCATCCTTGCGGCGGTGGACGGACTCCATGCGCAGGGTGCCCTCCTCCTTGATGTGATCCCACACCTCGCGGCAGGTGGAGGGGTCCAGCCTGGGATCGATGTCCCAGGCGTACTTGGTGAGCAGCTCCTGTCGGGTGTAGCCCAGCTGGCGGCAGGCCGCCTCGTTGACGTAGAGCAGCTTCGCCTCCGGCGTGAGCCAGAAGACGGCGTCTCCTGACTTTTCGAGGGCGAAGCGGAACAGCTCAAGATCCCTGCGGTTGCGCTCCTGCTCGGTGATGTCCAGCAGGATGCAGTGGGTGTGGTGGAACCGATTCCGCTCGTCGTAGATGGCGCAGCCGGTGAGCGAGGCGATGAGACGCCTGCCGTCCGAGCGGCGCATGTCCAGTTTCAGGCCGCAGAGCTTGCCGCTGCGCTTGAAGCGCTCGAAGGCCCTGTCGAAGATCTCCTTCTGGCCGCTGTCCAGGAAGTCGTAGATGGGGCGCCCGATCACCGCCTCCTCGGGATAACCGAACGCCTTCAGCCAGGCGGGGTTGACGTGGCGGATGCGGGCCCGTGCGTCCAGGGAGTGGTAGGGCACGGGTGCGTGCTCGTACAGGTTGCGGTAGTGCTCTCCTTCTTTCCTGGCCCGCAACTCCGACCGGTAGCGTTCAGTGATGTCCCGTGCCAGCAGCAGGTACCCGATGAGTCGGCCGGACTGCCACAGTCCGGAGAGGCGCATGCCCAAATATCTGATGCCTTCCTCTCCGGGCTGTTCCACCCGGTACTCGAAGGAGTGGCCGGCCTCGATCTGCGCCACCGCCTCCTCGAAGCGGGCCTCGGCCACCCGGTTGCGGATGTGGAGTTCGCGCACCGACTGCCCCGTGACCGCCGCTGCGGAACAGCGGAAGAAGCGCTCGGCGGTGCGGTTCAGCCAGGTGAGCCGGTAGTCGGCGTCGATGATCGCAATGGCGGTGTCCTCTGCCGCATTGAGCAGCTGCTTCAGCAGCCGGTCCGATGTTCTAACGAGGTCGGTCATTGCCTGAAGTCCACGATCTCCGCAGGGGTCGTCCGTCGGTGGCCGGCCGGTGTTCCGGGCGTCATTGCAGTCCTCCCCGGTGGTCGCTCCCGGGATAGCGTTTCGCCAGCTCCATCGCCGGCAGGGGCGGGCTGAAGAGCCAGCCCTGGCCGCGCCGGCAGCCGCTGGCGGTGAGGAAACGGTGCTGCTCCTCTGTCTCCACGCCCTCTGCGACCACTTCGAGGCCCAGTCCCTGGCCCAGGGCGATGATGGCCCGGGCGATGGCGGCGTTCCTGGTGTCCCGGGGCAGGCGCTGCACGAAGGCGCGGTCGATCTTCAGGGTGTCGATGGGCAGCCGTTGCAGGTAGCTGAGCGAAGAGTAGCCGGTGCCGAAATCGTCCACGGCGATGCGCACCCCCATCCTGCGCAGCTCCTCGAGTACGCTGAGGCCGCGGCCGCCATGGGGCATCAGGGTGCTTTCGGTGATCTCCAGTTCGAGGCAGCGGGGTTCCAGCCCGCTTTCGCGCAGCGCACGCTGCACTGCCTCGAGCAGCCGTCCGCGGTGCACCTGCACGCTGGAGACGTTCACGGCCATGCGTCCCTCGAGCAGTCCCTGGTGGCACCAGCTGGCGGCCTGCAGGCAGGCCTGGCGCAACACCCACTCGCCCAGGGGCTCGATGAAGCCGCTGTTCTCGGCGAAGGGGATGAACTCGTCGGGCGGCACCGGGTCCCGGTCGGGCGGGTTCCAGCGCAGCAGGGCCTCCACCCCCACCAGGCGGCCGTCGTTCAGGTCCACCTGGGGCTGGAAGAGGAGTGAGAACTGCCCGGTCTCCAGGGCCTCGCGCATGGCCGCCTGCATTGCCAGCCGCTGCTCGGCCCGGGCGCTCATCGCCCTGTCGTAGAACCGGTATTCGCTGAAGCCCTCCTCCTTGGCGTGGTACATGGCCGAGTCGGCGTGGCGGATCAGCTCCTCCTCGTTCTCGCTGTCCTGCGGGAAGAGGCTGATGCCCATGCTGGCGCTGAGCGTCAGCCGCCGGTCCCCCAGTTCGATGGGCTCTTCCAGCCTGGCCAGGATCTTCTGGGCAATCAGTTCCACCTGCTGCTGGTTTTTCACGCTGGTGATCAGCACCACGAATTCGTCTCCTCCAATGCGGGCGACGGTGTCCTCGGCGCGGACATGTGTCCGGATGCGCTCCGCGATCTCCAGGAGCAGCTGATCGCCCACCAGGTGGCCCATGCTGTCGTTGATGTCCTTGAAGCGGTCCAGGTCGAGGAACATGATGGCCACCGAGTGGCCGTCACGCCGCGCGTGACGCACGGCGACCTTCAGGCGGTCCTGCAACAGCAGCCGGTTGGGCAGGCCGGTGAGCGGATCGTGGTGAGCGAGATGAACGATCTGCTCCTGGCTGTGCTTCAGTGACGTGATGTCCGAGAAGATGCCGACATAGTTGGTAATCTCACCCCTGTTGTTCTGGACGTTGTTGATGGTCAGCCACGCGGGGAAGATCTCACCGTCACGGGTCCGGTCGATCACCTCTCCCTGCCATCGTCCGGTTTCCTCGATGGTCTTCCACATCTCCCTGTAGAAGTCCGCGTCGTGCTGTTCCGATCTAAGTATGGCAGGTGTTTTTCCGAGCACCTCGTTTTTTGCGTAACCGGTAATCCGGGTGAAGGCGTCGTTCACCTCGACGATCCGGCCCCTGGCATCGGTGACCATGACTCCTTCGTGGGTGCTGTCGAAGACCGCCGCCGCCAGCCGCTGGCGTGCCTCCATGCGCTGTTTCTCGGAGATGTCGTGGAAGGCCACCACGATACCCCGGCGGTCCCGTCGGCCGGTGCCCAGGGGCGAGCAGTAGAGCTCCACCGGGATCTCCTTGCCGCGGCGGGTGAAGAAGAGGGCCTCGTCTTCCACGGGACGGCCGGTCACCAGGCAGAGGCGGACGGGGCAGCGCGCAAGCGGGTGCTCCAGGCCGTCGATGTCGGTGTGCCGGATGGCCTGGTGGAAAAGGGTGCCGACCAGCTCCTGCTGCCCGTACTCCAGCAGCCGGCAACAGGCGGGGTTGGCGTAGGTGATCCTGCCGTCGTGGTCCAGGGCCAGCACGGCAATGGCGGTGGCCTCCAGGATGGAAGAGTGGTGTCCCGGCAGGGCCGGCCAGACGGTGCCGGTGTGGCCGCCCAGGTCGCCGTCCGCGGCCTCGCCTCCGGCGGGGGGCGGTGCGGCTT
The DNA here is from genome assembly GCA_027038775.1 of Sedimenticola sp. GTDB lineage: Bacteria > Pseudomonadota > Gammaproteobacteria > Chromatiales > Chromatiaceae > Thiolapillus. Next base: position 5,094 of record JALWGP010000049.1, read on the forward strand.
CCGGCCCCACGCTTTCCTCCCCGTAGAAGCTCTTGATGATCGAGAAGTCGTCCGGCATCGCGGGCTCGCCGGCCGGCAGCATCAGCTCCGCTCCATGGTGGTGCAGGAAGTCGAAGAAACGCTCCGTCAGCCCGGGATCCAGTCGTCCGGCCCTCCGTTCGTCCTCCAGGTGGGCCAGGATCTCATCGTGGGGCAGAGCTCGCTTGTAGGGGCGGTCGCTCGCCAGGGCGTCGTAGATGTCCAGCAGCTGGAAGATCCTCGACAGGTAGGGG
>JALWGP010000050.1 GCA_027038775.1 Sedimenticola sp.
GCTCTACCGCGGGCTGTGGCGCTTTGCTTCCATGCCCGACCTGCTGCGCATCCTGAAGGCAGTCGCGGTGGGGGTTGTTTCTTCCTTTGCGCTGCTTTTTCTCTGGACCCGGCTCCAGGACGTGCCGCGCTCCGTGCCCCTCTTCTACACCATGCTGTTGGTGGCGCTCCTCAGCGGCCCACGCTTCTTGTACCGGTGGATGAAGGACTTCCGGCTCTACTCCGGCGTTGGGCAGCGGGTCCTGGTGGTAGGGGCGGGGTGTGCCGGCGAGATGCTGGTGCGAGACCTGCTCCGCGATCCCGGCCACGCCTTCCAGCCCGTGGGCTTCGTGGATGATGATCGCAAGAAGTGGGGCCGCGAGATCCACGGCATCCGTGTGCTGGGCGGGTGCGACCGCATCCCGGAGCTGGTGGATCAGCGCTCCGTGGAAACGGTGATCCTGGCCATTCCCTCGGCCACGTCCAAGGAGATCCGTCGGCTGGTGGAGCTGGCCGAGCAGGCGGGGGTGCCGGTGCGCACCCTGCCGCGCATCGAGGACCTGATGTCCGGCCGGGTGGGAGTCAGCGAGCTGCGCGAGGTTTCCATCGAGGATCTGCTGGGGCGCGAGCCCGTCTCCCTGGACTGGGAGGCCATCCGCGCCGGCCTGTCGGGGAAGCGGGTGATGGTCACCGGTGCGGGCGGTTCCATCGGCTCCGAGTTGTGTCGCCAGCTCGCCCGCCTGGAACCGGCCGAACTGATCCTGCTGGAGAATGGCGAGTTCAACCTCTATGCCATCGAGCTGGAGCTCTCGCGCGATTTCCCCGACCTGATGCTCCACGCTCGGCTGTGTGATGTGCGCGACGCCGGGGCGGTGGAGCAGCTCTTCGAACGCCACCGGCCCGAGGTGGTCTTCCACGCGGCGGCCTACAAGCACGTGCCCATGCTCGAGTACCAGGTGCGCGAGGCGGTGGCCAACAACGTGCTGGGCACGCGCAACGTGGCCGAGGCGGCCGACCGCCACGGCTGCTCCGAGTTCGTGCTCATCTCCACCGACAAGGCGGTGAACCCGGCCAACGTCATGGGCACCACCAAGCGGGTGGCGGAGCTCTTCTGCCAGAACCTGGACGCCCGCTCAAAGACCCGATTCATCACCGTGCGCTTCGGCAACGTGCTGGGTTCGGCGGGCAGTGTGGTGCCGCTGTTCCGCCAGCAGGTGGAGGCAGGGGGACCGGTGACGGTGACCCACCCCGAGATCGAGCGCTATTTCATGACCATCCCTGAAGCGTGCCAGCTCATCATGCAGGCGGCGGTGATCGGGGAGGGGGGCGAGATCTTCGTCCTGGACATGGGCGAGCCGGTGAAGATCCGCTACCTGGCGGAACAGATGATCCGCCTGGCGGGCAAGGAGCCGGGCGAGGAGATCGAGATCGTCTACACCGGCCTGCGCCCGGGGGAGAAGCTGTTCGAGGAGCTGTTCCACGAGCAGGAGTCGCTCACGGGGACCTCGCACGAGAAGATCCTGCTGGCGCGTCACCGAAAAGTGGAGTGGTCAGAACTCACCGCGGCCTTCGAAGAGATGGCCCGGGCCTGCTCCGGCCACGACGAGGCGCGGCTGCGCGCCCTGCTGGGCGGGCTGGTGCCCGAGTACAGCGGACCCGGCGAGGGCTGAGCGGGGCCTGTTCGCGGGCGATTTCCATGGGAAGTTCATGGAAAGGGGTTTGGGTCCCACCGACAAGTCTTTTTGAATCAATGGGTTGAGTCGTGTCT
>JALWGP010000051.1 GCA_027038775.1 Sedimenticola sp.
GCCCACCAGCTCGCCTTCGTCAACCCGCAGGTCCACGCCGACATGATCGACTCGGCGGAGTTTCCCCAGCTGGTCCAGCGCTACCGGGTGAGCGGCGTGCCCCGCACCATCATCGACGGCCGCCCCGCCTTTGAGGGGGCCCTGCCGCCCCACGAGGCGATCCTGGAGATCCTGAAGGTGGCAAACCCATCGGCCTGGGAGCGCATCGACGCCGAGATGCGCACCCTGGCGGGAGAGCGCAAGGCCCGCGAGATCGAGCCCGGCCACCGCTACGACCTCATCGTGGTGGGCGCGGGCCCCGCGGCCATGACCGCCACCCTCTACGCCGCGCGCAAGGCGCTGGACGTGGCGGTGATCGGACGGGAGCCCGGCGGCCAGATCGTCAACACCGAGACCATCGAGAACTGGCCGGGCATCCCCGCCATCGGCGGCCGCGAGCTGGCCACCCTCTTCCGCAACCACGCCGAGCGCTTTCCCGTGGCCGAGCGGCTGGGCGCCGAGGTCACCGAGGTGCGCCGGCGCGGGGACTGGGATTTCGAGGTGGTCACCGGCGACGGCAGCCGCTACCGGGCCCGCGCCGTGATCTGGTGCGCCGGCAAGCAGTACCGCACCCTGAAGGTGCCGGGCGAGGCGCGCTTCCTGGGCCACGGCATCGCCTTCTGCGCCACCTGTGACGCGCCCCTCTACGCCGACAAGCGGGTGGCGGTGGTGGGCGGCGGCAACTCCGCCTTCACTGCGGCGCGCGACCTCCTGCCCTGGGCGCGGGAGATCCACATCATCAACATCCTGCCCGACTTCCAGGCCGACCCCGTGCTCGTCGAGGAGGTGACCACCAGTGACAAGGTCAAATTGCACCCCTCCACCCACGTGCGCGCCTTTCTCGGCGACGAGCAGCTCACCGGCGTGCGGCTGGAGTCGGAGGACGGCAGCGAGCGCCGGGACCTGCCGGTGGAGGGGGTCTTCCTGGAGATCGGCCTGGTGCCCAACAGCGACCCGGTGAAGGGGTTGGTGGAACTGGACGGGACGGGCCAGATCCCGGTGCAGCGCGACGGCAGCACCGCCGTGCCCGGCCTCTTCGCCGCCGGCGACGTCACCGACGTTCCCGACAAGCAGATCGTCATCGCCGCGGGCATGGGCGCCCTGGCGGCGCTGGCGGCGGGGCGTTACCTGAAGCAATAGGATGCAGGAGCGGCGGCGCCTCGCCACGAATGGTTCGAAATTCGGCCCGAGGGCAGGCCTCCTACGGCGCCGGGATACGAATCAGCGAATCGGTGGCGCATAGAGCAGGCCGCCCTGGTTCCAGAGGGCGTTGAGACCGCGCCCGATGCGCAGCTTCGAGCCCAGCCCCAGGTTGCGGTCGAAGACTTCGCCGTAGTTGCCCACCTGCTCGATGATGCGGGCGCCCCAGCCGGGCGTGAAGCCCACCTCCTTGCCAGTATCCTTGTGCAGGCCCAGCAGCTTGAGGGTCTCGGGACGGCTGGCGGTCTGCTTCACCCGCTCGATGTTCTTCTGATCGATGCCCAGGTACTCAGCGTTCACCATCATGAAGACCACCCATTGCACCACCTTGCGCCAGCGGTCGTCGCCCTCCCGCACCGCCAGCGCCAGGGGTTCCTGGGAGATCACCTCGGGCAGCACCCGGTAGGCGTCGGGGTTGTCGGTGACGCTGCGCAGGGCGTGGAGCTGGGAGTGGTCGCTGGTGATGGCGTCGCACTTGCCGTCGAGGAAGGCCTCCAGGGTGGCCTCGGGCGTGTCGAGCTTCACCACCCTGTACTTCATGCGGTTGACGTGGAAGTAGCCCTTCACGTTGACGATGCTGGTGGACCCCTTCTGCACGCAGATGGAGGCGCCGTCCAGCTCCAGGGCGCTGCGCTTGCCCGAATCCTTGCGCACCATGAAACTCTGCCCGTCATAGTAGACGACGGCAGCAAAGCTGATGCCCATGTCCAGGTCGCGGCTCAGGGTCCAGGTGGTGTTGCGCGCCAGCAGGTCGACCTTTCCCTGCGCCAGCGCCGGTATGCGCTCGGCCGTCTTGAGGGGCACGAACCTCACTTTCTTCGTGTCCCCCAGCACCGCGGCGGCCACCGCGCGGCACATGTCCACGTCGAAGCCGGACCAATGGCCCGATTCGTCCTTCCAGGCAAAGCCTGCCAGGCGGCCGGTGTTGACGCCACAGCGCAGCTCGCCGCGCGCCCTCACGTCGTCGATGGTGGCCGCCTGCAAGGCGGTGGCGAACAGCAGGAGCGTTAATGCCAGCAATCGGGTCATGGGTGGTCTCTCCTCGTTACCAGGTCATCAGGGTCCACTTGGGAATGATCATGTCACGGCTGGGATCGTCGCGCCGGAACTCCAGCTCGCCGCTGCCGGTGTCGTCCACCAGGTAGTAGGGCGGCCCGTACCTGGGCGTGATCTTGATCATGTAGAGGTTGCCGTTGATGCGGTACTCCTGCACCGTGCGGTTGGAGAACTCCTTCACCTGCACCGCCGGTTCCAGGTCGAGCTCGTCGGCCCGGTAGGTGAGGTCCAGCCCGCCGAGGACCGGCAGGCTGGCGGCGAGGAGCAGTGCGCCGGCGCCCAGCAGGCCGGGCGCCGGGCGGGTCTTTTCCTGTACTGACACCTGGATTCCCTGTGAGAACGGAAAGGAGTTATTAGACCGTATTGCGCGGGTTTTGCAACTCCTTTGTCGCTCAGCCCCGTTCTTCCCCTCCGGGGGAGTCCGGCTCTTCCCCGGGGGAAGCCTCGGCAGCGGTTTCTTCCGCGATTTCGGTCTCCGGGACCGCCTCCACCGCTTCTTCGTTCTCCGGATCCTCTTCGCCAGGTTCGGCGACCGCCACTCCGGCGGCCAGGCTCAGCACCGTCTCGCGGTCGCGCTGATCCTTGATCTCCTCGAAGAAGGAGTACTCGCCGTCGGTGACGGCGCGCGAGGTCTCGTCCAGCTCGGTGGCCAGCTCCTGAACGCTGCGCACCACCTTGATGAGCTTCTCACCCGACTTCGACACCGAGAACATGTTTCTCAGGCGCGCCTCGCGGATCTCGTGTTCCTTCTGCTGCAGCGCATCCTCCAGCTCGCGCACGCGCCGCTGCAGCTGTTCCCGGGTGTCGGCGTGGGAGCGGCGCTCCTCGTCGAGGGTCACCTGCACCTCCTGCAGGGCACGGGCATGGGACTGGCGCTCCTCCTGCAAGGCGCTGCGTGCTTCCTCCAGCGCCTTGCGATGCTCCTCCTTGAGCGCAGCGATGGTCTGGTTGGTCTCGCCCTTGAGCTGGATGATCTCGGCCTTGCGCCGCTCCTCCAGCTCCTCGATGAGCTTCGCGGAGCGCTCGTTCATCTCGCGAAGCTGCGCCTCGTGGGCCTCCTGCTGCGCCTTGAGGTTGGCGTTATTGTCGCTGTTGAGCTTGTCGACGAGCCGGGCATGTTCGCTCTCGAGGCGCTGCAGCTCCGCCGCGTGGCTCTCCTTGAGGGAATCCACCAGCTTCTGGTGGGCCTGACCGAGCTGCTCGATCTGCTCCTGCTGGTCGGCGCGCAGCTTCTCCAGGTCGGCCGCGTGGGCCTTGGCGGCGGCCTCCATGCGCAGCTCCAGCTCCTTGCGCTGCTTCTCCAGCTGCTGCTGGGCCTCGTCCGCGGCCTTGGCCAGCGCCTCTTCCTTGCGCTGTCTCTCTCCCGACTTGCCGATGAAATAGCCGATGACCAGGCCGAGAAGGGCGAGAACGGCGGTGATGCCCATGACGGGCGGCGTGAACAGCGTTGAAAGATCCATGATCGAATACCTGCTACATCAAAACGAACGAATCATTCCCGGAACGAGGACCGGCCATCATTCCAGGAGCCAGTTGAATCTTGCCAGCAGGGGACCCCAGAGGTAAGTGACCAGAATCAATGCAGGCACCAGCAGGCCGAATCCCCGGACCAGGCGACGCAGCACGGGAGAGGCCTCCCCCAGCTCCATGAAGACGTCGATCACCAGCCGACCCTTGAGCGCAGTCACCAGGGCGATGACCAGCACCACCCAGAAGCCACCCTGCCTGAACTCGCCCAGAAAAACACCGGTGAGGGTGAAGAGCACCAGCAGCGCCCAGGCCAGGTCGATCTTGCGAAGAGCGGTCATCACGGCATCACGTAGAAGAGCGGAAAGATCATCAGCCAGACCAGGTCGGTGGCGTGCCAATAGCTGGCGAAAGCGACGAGGCCATTGTGGTTCTTCGCATCATAGGCCCCCATCCAGGTCCGCACCACCACCCAGGCCATCCCCAGCAGCCCCCAGCCCGTGTGCACCAGGTGGTTGAAGGTGAGATAGTAGTACGACATCTGGAAGACGTCGCCTCCGCCCGTGAGTCCCTGTTCCAGGTTCCAGCGCACCTCGAGGAACTTCACCACGGGGTAGCCCGCGCCCACCACGAAGGCCGCCAGCAGCCAGCGCAGCGCGCCCTCGGGGCGGTCCTGGCGCATGGCCAGCACCGCCCGTGCCACCAGGTAGCTGCTGGAGACCATGATCAGCGTGTTGGCGCTGCCCGCCAGCAGGGAGAGCCTGCGCGGCCCCTCGTGAAACATCTGCGGATGGTTCACCCGGGCGAAGAAGTAGACCAGGAACATGAGCGTGAACTCGGTGAGCTCGGCGAGGATCCCCACCCAGATGGCGCGGTTGCCCGGAATACGGCCCGTGGCCGGCGACGACGCGTCCGTACTCTCTTCGGAGGAGGCCGGCGGTGTCGCCGCGGCGGACACGGGCCCGGCCCCGGCCTATCCCCCGAGCGCCACGCGGCAGGCGGCCAGCAGGGAGGCGGGAAAGAGCCCGTAGTAGAGCATGGCCAGGCCGTTCACGGAGATGGCGATCCTCGCGTCCATGCCACTGACGATGGGCGCCTGGGTGACGGGCTTGTCGAAGTAGATCACTTTCACCACCCGCAGGTAGTAGAAGGCACCGATCACCGAGAAGGCCACCGCCACCACGGCCAACCAGACCAGGTCCGCCTTCACCAGGGCGTCGAGAATGAACAGCTTGGCGAAGAAGCCCACCAGGGGCGGCACGCCGGCCATGGAGAACATGATGAGCAGCATCATGCCCGCCAGCCAGGGACTGCGGTCGTTGAGCCCCTTGAGATCGTGCAGGTTCTCCGCCTCCACCCCCCTGCGGCTGAGGATGGTGAGCAGGCCGAAGCCCCCCACGGCGGTGAGGGCGTAGGTGATGGCGTAGAACATGGCCGCGCTCTGGCCGCCCCCCTCGCCCGCCAGGATGCCCAGCAGGATGAAGCCCACGTGGGAGATGGTGGAGTAGGCCAGCATGCGCTTGATGTTGGTCTGGGCGATGGCCACGATGTTGCCCACGGCCATGGAGAGCACCGCCAGGATGATGAGCAT
>JALWGP010000052.1 GCA_027038775.1 Sedimenticola sp.
CCCCGGTTCACGCCGCCGGGGGTGCGCGGCGGTCCCTTCCTGGGCACCTTGGGCCAGGGGGGGGCGGGCGGCACCGACGCCGAGCTCATCCCCCTGGTGAAGATTGCGCCGCGCTATCCGCGCCGGGCGGCGCTGGCCGGCAAGGAGGGATGGGTGAAGCTGGAGTTCACGGTCACCGAGACGGGGGCGGTGAAGGAGGTCACCGTGGTGGAGGCCCATCCCAGGGGGCTCTTCGACCGCGCGGCGAAGCGGGCCATTCTCAAGTGGAAGTTCAAGCCCAAGGTGGTGGAAGGGAAGCCGGTGGCGCGGCGGGCGGTGCAGGTGATCGAGTTCAAGCTGGAGAAGAGGCGGCGGTGAAAGAGAAAGGCTTGAGTGCCATCTTTCTGGCGTTTTTCCTTCTCCAGCTTGCGGTGGCGGCGCGGGCCGGCACCATGACCGAGGCCAACTACCGGCGGCTGGAGAAGATCCAGGAGCTGATGGAGCAGGAGCGGCTGCAGGAGGCAGAGGAGAAGCTGCGGGCCCTGGTGCGGCGGGTGAAGGAGGGCGGCTACGAGTACGCCGTGACCCTGCAGACCTGGGGTTACCTCCACGCCGCCCGCGAGCGCTACCGCGAGGCCATCGATGCCTTCGGCAAGGCGCTGGCCACCGGCGAGCTGCCCGAGGACGTGGCCCTGGAGCTGCGCTACAACATCGCCCAGCTCCATGCTGGCCTGGAGGAGTGGCAGAAGGCGGCCCGGGCCTACGAGGCCTGGCTGGCCGAGGCGAAGCGCCCCTCGGCCGAGAGCTACGCCTTTGGTGCCATGGTCTACGCCCAGCTCAAGCGCTACGGCAAGGCCATCGGCGCCATCCGCAAGGCCATCGGCATGGCAGAGCGGCCGCGGGAGAACTGGTACCAGCTCCTCGCCGCCCTCCACTACCAGCGCAACGAGCTGAAGGCCATGGCCGGGGTGCTGGAGAAGATGGTCTCCCTCTGGCCGAAGCGCCCCCGCTACTGGAAGCAGCTGGCCAGCGTCCACTACCTGCTGGGGCGCAACCGGCGGGCGCTGGCGGTGCTGGCGCTGGCCTACCGGCAGGGCTACCTCGAGAAGGAGTCGGAGCTGCTCAACCTGGTCAACCTCTACCTGTTGCAGAAGATCCCCTACAAGGCAGCGCGCATCCTGGAGCGGGAGATGGAGGCGGGCCGCATCCGGCGCACCGGGCGCAACCTGCAGCGGCTGGGCGAGCTCTGGATGCAGGCGCGGGAGAGCGACGAGGCGCTGAAGGAGCTGGAGGCGGCGGCCCGGGTGCAGAAGAGCGGTCCCCTCCACCTGCGGCTGGCGCGCCTCTGGTACGACCGCGAGCAGTGGCAGAAGGCGGCGGACCACGCCCGGCGGGCACGGGCCCTGGGCGGGTTGCGCAATGCCGGCGACGCCTGGCTGCTCGAGGGGATGGCGCTGCACGAGCTGGGCAGGCGGGAGAAGGCGCTGACGGCCTTCAACCAGGCACGCAAATACCCGCGCAGCCGAAGCCAGGCGGAGCAGTGGATCGCCTACGTGAAGGAGGGGACGTAGGAGGCCCGCCCCCGGGCCGAACTTCGAACCGTTCGCGGCGAGGGCGCCGCTGCCCGTTTCCTTCTCGGCGGCGGAAAAACGCGGTTTTCCGCCGCTTCCGCTTCGCGTCGCACCTCCCTGTGCGTAGGTAGGAGGCCCGCCCCCGGGCCGAACTCGAAAACATTCGCGGCGAGGGCGCCGCTCCTACAG
>JALWGP010000053.1 GCA_027038775.1 Sedimenticola sp.
GTACGGCGGAATCCCTGTAGGAGCGGCGCCCCCGCCGCGAACGACCCGGCACCAGGGGAAGTATCAGGCGTCGATGCGCTTGTACTTGATCCGGTGGGGATTGATCGCTTCTTCCCCCAGCCTCCGTTTCTTGTCCTCTTCGTAGTCGGCGAAGTTGCCCTCGAACCAGGTCACCTTCGAATCGCCCTCGAAGGCGAGGATGTGGGTGGCGATGCGGTCCAGGAACCAGCGGTCGTGGGAGATCACCACGGCGCAGCCGGGGAAGGCGAGCAGCGCCTCCTCCAGGGCGCGCAGGGTCTCCACGTCCAGGTCGTTGGTGGGCTCGTCCAGCAGCAGCACGTTGCCGCCCGAGCGCAGCAGCTTGGCCAGGTGGACCCGGTTGCGCTCGCCGCCGGAGAGATCGCCCACCTTCTTCTGCTGGTCCGGCCCCTTGAAGTTGAAGCGGCTCACGTAGGCGCGGGACTGCATCTCGAAGTTGCCCACGCGGATGATGTCCTGGCCGTCGGAGATCTCCTCCCAGACGGTCTTGCTGCCGTCCAGGGCGTCCCGGCTCTGGTCCACGTAGGCCAGCTGCACCGTGGGGCCGATGCGCAGCTCGCCGCCGTCGGGCTGCTCCTGGCCGGTGATGATGCGGAAGAGGGTGGACTTGCCGGCGCCGTTGGGGCCGATGATGCCGACGATGCCACCCGGCGGCAGGTTGAAGCTCAGGTCCTCGAAGAGCAGGCGGTCGCCATAGCCTTTCTTCAGGCCGTTGGCCTCGATCACCAGGTCGCCCAGACGCGGGCCCGGCGGGATGTAGATCTCATTGGTCTCGTTGCGCTTCTGGAACTCCTGGCTGGCCAGCTCCTCGAACTGCTTGAGGCGCGCCTTGGACTTGGCGTGGCGCCCCTTGGGATTGGCGCGCACCCACTCCAGCTCCTTCTTCATCGCCTTGATGCGCGCCGCCTCCTGCTTCGCCTCCTGCTCCAGCCGCTGCTCCTTCTGCTCCAGCCAGGAGGAGTAGTTTCCTTCCCAGGGGATGCCGTGGCCACGGTCCAGCTCCAGGATCCAGCCGGCCACGTTGTCGAGGAAGTAGCGGTCGTGGGTCACCGCCACCACGGTGCCCTTGTAGTCGTGGAGGAAGCGCTCCAGCCAGGCGATGGACTCGGCGTCCAGGTGGTTGGTGGGCTCGTCCAGCAGCAGCATGTCGGGCTTGGAGAGCAGCAGCCGGCAGAGGGCCACGCGGCGCTTCTCGCCACCGGAGAGCTTGGTGACGTCGGCATCCCAGGGGGGCAGGCGCAGGGCGTCGGCGGCCACTTCGAGCTGGCGTTCCAGGTTGTGGCCGTCGGCGGCCTGGACGATGTTCTCCAGCTCCGCCTGGCGCTTGGCCAGGGCGTCGAAGTCGGCGTCGGGCTCGGCGTAGGCGGCATAGACCTTTTCCAGCTCCTCCATGGCCGCCTTCACCTCGCCCAGGGCCTCTTCGACGTTGCCGCGCACGTCCTTGGAGGGGTCGAGCTGGGGTTCCTGGGGCAGGTAGCCCACGCGGATGCCGGGCTGGGGACGGGCCTCGCCGTCGAAATCCTTGTCCACCCCGGCCATGATGCGCAGCAGGGTGGACTTGCCGGCGCCGTTGAGCCCGAGGACGCCGATCTTGGCGCCGGGAAAGAAGGAGAGAGAGATGTCGCGCAGGATGGTGCGGTCGGGCGGCACCACCTTGCTGACGCGGTTCATGGTGTAGATGTACTGGGCCATGGTGGAAA
>JALWGP010000054.1 GCA_027038775.1 Sedimenticola sp.
CGCTTCCGCCAGCAGGGCGTTGGAGGGTAGCTCGCACATCATGATGACGCGCAGCCCGTTCACGCCCCGCTCCAGGCCGTTCTCCGCCAGCAGGTCGATGACGCCGCGCGCCTCCTCCAGGGTGCGCACGAAGGGGATCATGATCTCCACGTTGGTGAAGCCCATCTCTTCGCGCACCTTGCGCAGTGCCCGGCACTCCAGCTCGAAGCAGGGGCGGAACGCCTCCGAGAGGTAGCGCGCCGCACCACGGAAGCCGAGCATGGGGTTCTCCTCCCGCGGCTCGTAGTGCTCGCCGCCCAGCAGGCGGGCGTACTCGTTGGACTTGAAGTCGGAGAGCCGCACGATCACCGGGTTGCCGTGGAAGCTGGCGGCCAGGGTGGCGATCCCTTCCGCGAGCTTCTCCACGTAGAAGGTGACGGGGTCGGCGTAGCCTCCCGTGCGCGCCTCGACCTGGGACTTCAGTTCCGGCGGAAGCTCCGGGTAGTCGAGGAGCGCCCGGGGGTGGATGCCGATGGTGTTGTTGATGACGAACTCCAGCCGCGCCAGCCCCACGCCGGCGTTGGGGATGCCGGCGAAGGCGAAGGCGCGGCCCGGGTTGCCCACGTTCATCATGATCTTCACCGGCAGTTCCGGCATCACCTCGCGCCGCTGGCGCTGCACTTCGAAGGGGAGGATGCCGTCGTAGATGATGCCCTCCTCGCCCTCGGCGCAGGAGACGGTGACCGGCTGGCCGTTCCCGATGCGCTGCGTGGCGTCGCCGCAGCCCACCACGGCGGGGATGCCCATCTCGCGGGCGATGATGGCGGCGTGGCAGGTGCGGCCGCCACGGTTGGTGACGATGGCCGAGGCGCGCTTCATGATGGGCTCCCAGTCGGGGTCGGTCATGTCGGTGACCAGCACGTCGCCCTCCTGGACCAGGTTCATCTGCGAGGCGTCGGCGATGACCCGCGCCGTGCCGCTGCCGATGCGCTGGCCGATGGCGCGGCCCCGGCAGAGTTCCGGACCCTGCTGGAGCAGGTGGTAGCGCTCGACCTGGCCGCTGGTGCGGCTCTCCACCGTCTCCGGCCGCGCCTGCAGGATGTAGAGGCGGCCATCCTCGCCGTCCAGGGCCCACTCGATGTCCATGGGGCGGCCGTAGTGTTCCTCGATGATGAGGGCGTAGCCGGCCAGCTCCTCCACCTGGGCGTCGCTGAGGGAGAAGCGGCGGCGCAGCGCCTCGGGCACCGGCTCCGTCTTCACGCCGCCCTCCTCGTCGTGGACCATGCGGATTGCCTTGCTGCCCAGATTGCGGCGCAGGATGGCGGGACGGCCGGCGCGCAGGTTGGCCTTGTGCACGTGGAACTCGTCGGGGTTCACCGCCCCCTGCACCACGGTCTCGCCCAGCCCGTAGCTGGCGGTGATGAAGACCACGTCGCGGAAGCCCGACTCAGTGTCCAGGGTGAACATGACGCCGGCGGCGCCCAGGTCGGAGCGGGCCATGCGCTGGATGCCGGCGGAGAGTGCCACGTCATGGTGGTCGAAGCCCTGGTGGACGCGGTAGGCGATGGCGCGGTCGTTGTAGAGGGAGGCGAAGACCAGTCGGATGTGGCGCAGCACCTCGCTGGTGCCGGTGACGTTGAGGTAGGTCTCCTGCTGGCCGGCGAAGGAGGCGTCGGGCAGGTCCTCCGCCGTGGCCGAGGAGCGCACCGCCACCGCGGGCGGGCGGCCGTCCACGAACATCTTCTCGTAGGCGGCGGT
>JALWGP010000055.1 GCA_027038775.1 Sedimenticola sp.
GCGACCTGGACATCGTGGCCTGCAGCGCGCGCGAGGGGCAGGCCTGCGTGCAGCTCTTCCAGATCCGCCGCGGGCGTAACCTGGGCAACCGCGCCTTCTTCCCGCGGGGCAGCACCGGGCGCGGCGAGGCGGAGATCCTCTCCGCCTTCGTCGCCCAGCACTACCTGGGCCGGTCGGCGCCGGCGGAGATCCTGGTGAGCCACGCGCCGGAAGACCGGGCCTTGCTGGAGGAGGCGCTCACCGCCCAGGCGGGGCGCAGGGTGCGGCTGGTCTCCGCCCCCCGGGGCGAGCGGGCGCGCTGGCTGAAGATGGCGGTGCAGAACGCGGAGCTGGCGCTCAAGAGCCGCCTGGCCGGCAGCGCCAACGCCCGCCGGCGGCTGGAGGCGCTGCAGGAGGCGCTGGGGCTGGACGAGCCGCCCCGGCGCATGGAGTGCTTCGACATCAGCCACACCCGCGGCGAACGCACCGTGGCCGCCTGCGTGGTCTTCGACCAGGAGGGGCCGCGCAAGAGCGAGTACCGGCGCTTCAACATCGAGGGCATCACCCCGGGCGACGACTACGCGGCCATGCGCCAGGCGCTGAAGCGGCGCTACGCCCGCCTCCTCTCCGGCGAGGGCGCGCTGCCCGACATCCTCTTCATCGACGGCGGCAAGGGACAGCTGGCGGCGGCGCAGGAGGCGCTGGCTGAGGCGGGCGTGGGCGGCGTGCTGCTGGTGGGGGTGGCCAAGGGGGTTGAACGGCGTCCCGGAACGGAACAGCTCTTCTTGTTGGAGCGGGAGCGCCCTCTTATACTTGGTCCCCATTCGCCGGCGCTGCACCTGGTCCAGCAGATCCGCGACGAGGCGCACCGCTTCGCCATCACCGGCCACCGCGCGCGGCGGGGCAAGGCGCGCACCCGCTCGGTGCTGGAGGAGATCCCGGGTATCGGCGCCAAGCGACGGCAACGGCTGCTCAAGCAGTTCGGCGGGCTGCAGGGGCTTTCGCGGGCAGGAGTGGAGGACATCGCCACGGTGAACGGCATCAGCACGAAACTGGCGGAAAAGATCTACCAGGCCTTCCACGGGAACGACTGACCATGTGGAGCCTGCCCAACCTGCTCACCTTCTCGCGCATCCTCATGATCCCCGTCTTCGTGGGGATCTACTACCTGCCGGTGGCCTGGAACCACCAGGCGGCGGCGCTGGTCTTCCTGCTGGCCGCCTTCACCGACTGGCTGGACGGCTACCTGGCCCGCCGCATGGAACTGGTCTCGCCCCTGGGCGCCTTTCTCGACCCGGTGGCCGACAAGCTCATCGTGGCCACCGCGCTGGTACTGGTGGTGGCCGACAACCCGGTGATCTGGATGACCGTCTCGGCGGCGGTGATCATCGGCCGCGAGATCACCATCTCGGCCCTGCGCGAGTGGATGGCCGAGCTGGGACGGCGCGGCATCGTGGCGGTGAGCTGGGTGGGCAAGTTCAAGACGGCGGCGCAGATGGCGGCCATCACCCTGCTGGTCTACCGCCACGAGCTGCTGGGACTGCCCACCTACCAGATCGGCACCGGCCTGCTCTACGTGGCGGTGGTGCTCACCCTCTGGTCCATGACCGTCTACCTGGTGGCGGCCTGGCCCTCCCTCTCGGCCGAGGAACAGTAGGAGCGGCGCCCTCGCCGCGAACCCCACCCGTAGGAGCGGCGCCTTCGCCGCGAATTATTTTGGGTTCGGCCCGGGGGCGGGCCTCCTACAGGTGAAAGA
>JALWGP010000056.1 GCA_027038775.1 Sedimenticola sp.
GATGACGGCGGTGTTGCCGTCCAGGGCCATGGGCTTGCCGGGGTACCTGGGGGCGGGTTTCTCGTTCTTGCGCTTGCGGAAGTTCATGGGAATCACCTGAATGAATGTTTCATGCTGGCACTCCAATCGCGTTCGAGGCCGCGGAGGGGGCCACCTCTCCGAAGATCGAAGCGGGTCATACTGCGATCCTCTCCACAGGCAACGCCTCTTCCCGCACGATGCGTTTCGCCGCCCGGCCCTTGCGCACGCCGGCATCGTCCAGCCAGACGATGGCGCCGGTGGGACAGCGCTGGATGGCGTCGGGGGAGGCGAGGGCATTGAGCGCGTAGTCGATGCGTGCCAGGTTGTCTCGGATCTCGATGAGGCCGGGTGCGGCGTCGCGGGCGCATTTCTCGCAGCCGGTGCAGGCCACCTCGCACAGGCGCTCGGCCTCGTCGCCGTGGAGCCGGTTCCTGCAGGCCACCCAGAGGCGGCGGCTCACCGGCTGCAGGGAGAAGAGCTCCTTGGGACAGGCTTCCACGCAGTCGCCGCAGGCGGTGCAGAGGTCGGCCTCCACCACCGGCAGGCCGTGGCGGTCCATGGTGATGGCGTCGAAGTCGCAGGCCCGCTCGCAGTCGGCCAGTCCCAGGCAGCCCCAGGCGCAGGCCTTGGGACCGCCGCCGATGAGGGCCGCAGCGCGGCAGGATTCCAGCCCCTCGTAGTGGGCCTGCATGCGCGCCACGTGGACGCCGCCGGCGCAGGCGAGGCGCGCCACGCGCTTCTCCACCTCGCCCGCTTCCACGCCCAGGAAATCGGCGATCTCCTCGATGGCCTCGGCGGAGCTCACGGTGCATTTCGCCGGCTCGATCTCCCCCTTCACCAGCAGCTCGGCGAAGGGACGGCAGCCGGCGGTGCCGCAGGCGCCGCAGTTGGTGGCGGGGAGCAGCTCCTCCACCTCGTCGATGCGTGGATCCTCGAAGACCCACAGCTTGCGGTTGGCGAAGGCGAGAATGCCCGCCAGTACCAGGCCAAGCAGGGCCATGAATGCCACGGTGACGCCGATGAGGGTGGGGTCGAGTTCGGCCATGGAGAGAACGCCTCAATAACCTTGCTTCTGCTACCAGAATCTAGTGGGCGCCAACGTATTCAGCAACGAAATAATTTGAATCTGTTATATTGAAAAATGAAATAAAAATGGAGGATGGACGAAGATGGCAGGTACAGGCAAGGGAAGGGGGCAGGTCTACTACAAGCAGAACCGGCTCAAGCAGCTGCGCGCCTTCTGCATGGCGGCCAAGACGGGCAGCATCTCGCAGGCGGCGGAACGGTTGTTCCAGAGCCAGCCCACGGTGACGCTGCAGATCCAGGCGCTGGAGCGGGAGATGGGCATCACCGTCTTCGAGCGGCGGGGGCGCAGGGTGGTGCTCACGCCCGAGGGCCGGGTGCTGCACGAGCTGGCGCAGCCGCTGGTGGACGGCATCGAGGGGCTGGAGCAGGAGTTTCACGCCCGCTTCGGGCGGCTGGAGGGGGGCGAGCTGCACATCGCCGCCGGCGAGTCCACCACCCTCTACATCCTGCCCGAGTACATCAAGCGCTTCGCCGACACCTATCCCGACGTGGAGATCAAGTTGCACAATGTCACCGGGCGTGACGGCATGGCCATGCTGCGCGCCGATCAGGCGGACCTGGCGGTGGGCTCCATGCTCGACATTCCCGACGACATCGTCTACCACCCCACCTTCTCCTACAGCCCGGTGCTTATCACCTCGCTGGACCACCCCCTGGCGAAGAAAAAGCGGGTGACCCTGGAGGAGATCTGTCCCTACGGCCTCATCCTGCCGCCGCGGCATCTCGCCACCTGGCGTTTCCTGGAACTGGTCTTCAAGCAGCACGGGCTGGAGTTCCAGGTGTCGCTGGAGGCGGGAGGCTGGGAGATCATCAAGAAGTACGTGGCGCTGGGGCTGGGTGTCTCCATCGTCAGCGGGATCTGCCTCACCGGCGAGGAGGCGCTGGCGCAGCACCCGCTGGACGAGTGGATCCCCAAGCGCTCCTACGGCGTGGTGGTGCGGCGGGGCAAGTTTCTCAGCCCACAGGCGCGGGCCTTCATCGACATGATCGACCCGGAGTTCTTCTCCTTCCAAAAAAAGGAGGCTGCGACGGGCGCAGCCTCAGAAGGGAGATGAAGAGGAGGTTCAGTCTTTCAGTTCAGCGATGACCTTTTCCAGGATCTCCTTCGCCTCGGCAGCCACGGCGCTGACCTCGTCGTTGCCGGCCAGCCCCAGCACGGGAACGGGATCCATGAAGCTCACCACGGTGCTTCCGTCCTTCTCGTACAGGACGAAGTTGCAGGGCAGCAGGGTGCCCGCGTTGGGCTCGGCGCCGATGACGCGGTCGGCCAGCTTGGGATTGCAGGCGCCGTAGATGTGGTAGGCGGGGATCTCCTTGCCCATCTTGGCCTTGAAGATGGCCTGCACGTCCACGTCGCTCACCACGCCCAGGTGGTGGGCCATGAGGGTCTGCTTGACCTTTTCCAGTGCCTGGTCGAAGGGGAGGTCCAGGGTGACGTTCATTTCGTAGCTCATGTTCTCAATCCTCGTTGTTGTTAACAGCCGAATTTGCAGCGGGGGCGCCGCAGCCTGTTGGACACGGAAACGGGCTTCCCCTGCCCGTTTCCTCGTCGGCGGCGGAAAAGCGCGGCTTTCCGCCGCCTCCGCTTCGCGCCGCACTTCCCTGTGCGGGTTGTTTGCGGCTTGGGCACCGCTCCTACAGGAGCGGATCGTAGGAGGCCCGCCCCCCGGGCCGAACCGTTTAAAAGCATACGGGGGAGAGCCTCCTCGTGGCATTGAAAAGCATCAACGGAATTCCGTGGCTATAATTGCCAGGCCCAATTCATCCAACAACAACGAGGAGAGGAAGATGGCAACCGTTACCCTGCAAGGCACCGAGATGCATACCAGCGGCGAACTGCCGGAAGTGGGCTCGGAAGCTCCCGATTTCCGCCTGACCGACGGCGACCTCCAGGACGTGAGCCTGAAGAACTACGCCGGCAAGAAGGTGTTGCTCAATATCGTGCCCAGCCTGGACACCCCCACCTGCGCTGAGTCGGCCCGCAGGTTCAACGAGAAGTTCACCGGCCGCGACGACGCCGTCTGCCTGGTGGTCTCCGCCGACCTGCCCTTCGCCCAGGGGCGCTTCTGTTCCACCGAGGGGCTGGAGAACGTGGTCCCCCTCTCCATGATGAAGAGCAAGAAGTTCGCCAAGGACTACGGCGTGCTCATCACCGACGGCCCCCTGGAGGGGCTGGCGGCGCGCGCCATCGTCATCGTGGACGAGAACGGCAAGGTCACCTACACCCAGCTGGTGGAGGAGATCGCCGACGAGCCCGATTACGAGGCGGCGCTGGCGGCTTTGGGCTGAGGTGAAGGGGCGCCTGGGCCGGCCTTTCAATGCCTTTGGTCGTTCTGTCTGGTGGAAGGCTCAAAACTCTCGTAGGTTGGGCAAGGGAGCGTCAGCGACGTGCCCAACAAGGCAGACGGCAGGCAAAGCGTAGCGTGCCCAACGAGGCGGTGGAAGGACGTCGGGCATGGTGCTGTGCGCCTTTGCCCGACCTACAAGTTGAGGCGGCGGTGGTGTCCCCGCCGAGAACGATCCCGGTTCGGCGCGGGTACGCGCCTCCTGCAGGATAGAGGTCCTGTGGGAGCGGCGCCCCGCCGCGAACAGGCGGTTTCCGCTCAGCCCGCCAGGAGATAGAGCAGCACCAGGTTCCCCAGCAACAGCAGCAGCGACAGCCCCTTCCAGAAGGCCACCGGGTTGCGCTCCATGAGGGGCTGGGCGGTGGCGCTGGCGAAGGCGGGGTTGGGTTTCGACAGGTCGTAGAGGAACTCCGAGAGGGTGTCGTACCGTTTCGACGGATCGGGATGCACCGCCTTGCGCAGGGCGCCGTCCACCCAGGGCTGGATGTGGGGGTTCCAGCGGCTGGCGGGCGTGTACCTGCGCTGCCTGCGCGCCGCCCGCTGGCTGTCGTGCTCCCCGTAGGGGAGGTGGCCGGTGAGCAGCTCGTAGGCGATCACCCCCAGGGAGTAGATGTCGGAGCGGTTGCTGCACTGGCCGTCGAAGCACTCGGGCGCGCCGTAGTCGAGGGTGGCCTGGGGGGTGTCCCGCTCGTAGCTGGCGGTGATCTCGGAGGTGCCGGCCACCCGGGTGGACCCGAAGTCGATGATCTTCAGGGTGCCATCGGCGTCGATGAGGATGTTCTCCGGCTTGAGGTCCAGGTGGATCATTTCCAGCCGGTGGAAGGCGCGCAGGCCGTTGGCGATCTGCTGCAGGAACTCCCTTGCCTTGTTGATGTGGGTTTGGGGGTGGTCGTCGATCCACTGGCGCAGGCTCTGTCCCTCCACGTATTCCGAGACGTTGTAGAGAAAGCGCCGGTGGGGCGTCTCCAGCACCTTCAGCACGTGGGGGTTGCGGATACGCCGTCCCACCCACTCCTCGTGGAGGAAACCCTCCAGGAAGGCGGGGTCGTCGCGGAAGTTCTCCGAGGGGACCTTGAGGATCACCTTGCGGCCGCTCTCGGTCTCGCGGGCGAGGAAGACCTCGCTCCGCTTCGAGGCGTGCAGCTCGCGCAGGCTCTCGTAGCCGTCGATCTTCATGCCCGGCGCCAGGGGTGGGGGGAAGGGCAGCTCGGTGATCTTCTGCAGGAGGTCGTCCTCGGTCTGCTGCGGCAACGACAACACTTTCAGGAGCTGGCAGGTGACGTTGTCGTGGGAGCCGGCGTGCAGGGCCTCTTCCATGATCTGCCGGGCGCAGGCCTGGAGGTTGTCGCCGTGCTCGCGCAGCAGCTGCCGCAGGCGGTTGTCGGTGAGATGGCCGGTGACGCCGTCGGTGGTGAAGAGGAAGAGGTCGCCCGGCTCCACCGCCAGGGAGCGGTAGTCGATGTCCACGTGGGCGTCGATGCCCATGGCGCGGGAGAGGAAGTCGCGGTCTTTCGATACCCACACCCGGTGGTCGCGGGTGAGCCGTTCCAGCTCGCCGTCGCGGAAAAGATAGAGGCGGGAGTCGCCCACGTGGAAGAGGTGGGCGGTGGTGGACTTGATCACCAGCCCGGTGAAGGTGGTGACCATGCCCCGCGCCGAGTCGTAGCGCATCTGTCCCTGGGACCAGAGCCAGCGGTTGAGCGCTCCCAGCACCTTGGTGGCGGCGGTCTTCACCGTCCAGGAGTCGGGAGTGCTGAGGTAGTCGTCCAGAAAGCCCCGGACGCAAAGCTGGGCCGCTTCCACGCCACCTTCCGAGCTGCTCATGCCGTCGCAGATGGCGGCGGCGATGCCCTTGTTGCGCAGGGCGCTTCCGGAA
>JALWGP010000057.1:0-973 GCA_027038775.1 Sedimenticola sp.
GGCCTGGGAGTGGTGCGGCAACGCGCCGGCGCCCTACGAGGACTACGAGAAACCGGTGAACCCGGAGATGGCCAGCCGCTTCGACGAGAAGAGCCGGGTGCTGCGCGGCGGCTGCCTCCACACCCAGCCGAGGCTGCGCCGGCCCAGCCTGCGCCACTGGGGGCCGCCCGGCGCGGGATACCTCTTTTCAGGCGTTCGGCTGGTGCTGCCGCCGGCGCTGGAGGAGGAGGCGCTCTACCGGGAGCAGTGGCAGCACTTCCTCAACTGAGAGTGCCTGCGCCTGCCAAGACATTCTGCCGCAGATTTTTTCGAGTTCGGCCCGGGGGCGGGCCTCCTACGGTTGGTGTAGGAGCGACGCCCCCGCCGCGCCCCTCATCCGTGGGAGCGACGCCCCCGTCGCGAACTTTCTTGATGTTCGGCCCGGGGGCGGGCCTCCCGCGAGTTTCGAAAGGATTCAGATGGCGTCGGCGTCGGTCTCCCCGGTGCGGATGCGCACCACCTTCTCCACCGGCGTGACAAAGATCTTGCCGTCGCCGATCTTGCCGGTGCGCGCGGCGCCGATGATGGTCTCCACGCACTGCTCCACCTGCTCCTCGCGGATCACCAGCTCGATCTTGACCTTGGGCAGGAAATCCACCACGTACTCCGCCCCCCGGTAGAGTTCGGTGTGGCCCTTCTGCCGTCCGAAGCCCTTCACCTCGGTCACCGTCATGCCGGTGATGCCGATCTCGGAGAGCGCCTCGCGCACGTCGTCGAGCTTGAAGGGCTTGAGAATCACTTCGACTTTCTTCATCTTGTTCCTCGCTGGTGTTATCTGAAACCGTTGACGATAGGATACCGCCGATCCCGCCCATAGGCACGCCGCGACACCTTGATGCCCGGGGGCGCCTGGCGCCGCTTGTACTCGTTGCGATCCACCATGCCCACCACGCGCTTCACCAGGAACTCGTCGTAGCCGGCGGCGACGATCTCG
>JALWGP010000057.1:983-5313 GCA_027038775.1 Sedimenticola sp.
GGCGCAGCTCCGCCGAGGGGGGACGCTCGATGACCCGTTCGGGGATCACCTCGCCCTCGCGGTTGCGCCACCGCGCCAGGCGGTAGACCATGGTCTTGAAGACGTCCTTGAGCGGCGCGAAGCCGCCGGCCATGTCGCCGTAGAGGGTGGCGTAGCCCACCGACACCTCGCTCTTGTTGCCGGTGGTGAGCAGCATGCGGCCGGTCTTGTTGCTGATGGCCATGAGCACGATGCAGCGGCAGCGCGCCTGGATGTTCTCCTCGGTGACGTCCATGGGCATCCCCTCGAACTCCGCCTCGAGCATACCGAGAAAGGCCTGGAAGGCGGGCTCGATGGGGATGATGCTGTGCTTCACCCCCAGGATGCGCGCCTGCTTCAGCGCGTCCTCGTTGCTCATGTCAGCGGTGTAGCGCGACGGCATGAGCACCACCTCCACCCGGTCGGCACCCAGGGCGTCCACCGCCAGGGCGGCGGTCAGCGCCGAGTCGATGCCGCCCGACAGCCCCAGCACCACCCCCTTGAACCCGGTCTTGTTGACGTAGTCGTGGATGCCCAGCACCAGCGCCCGGTAGACCGCCTCGGTCTCCTCGGGCCACTCGGCCATCTCCCCCGGCTGCGGTGCACCCTCCCCGTCCAGCACCACCAGGTCCAGCGACTCCCGGAACTGCGGGGAGCGCTGGATCACCTCGCCGGTGGCGTCCATGACGAAGGAGCCACCGTCGAAGACCAGCTCGTCCTGTCCCCCCACCAGGTTGACGTAGAGCACCGGCACCTCGTTCTCCCGCACGCGCTCGCGCACCACCTCCAGCCGCTGCTCCCCCTTGCCCATCTGGAAGGGCGAGGCGTTGAGGTTGATGAGCAGCCCGGCGCCCGCCTGTGCCGCCCGGCGCGCCGCCGGCGGCGTCCAGATGTCCTCGCACAGGGTGATGCCGATGGCGTGGCCGCCGATCTCCACCACGCAGGGCTCCCCGCCCGGCGCGAAGTAGCGCTTCTCGTCGAAGACGCTGTAGTTGGGCAGCTCGGCCTTGAAGTACTCGGCCGCCACCCCGCCGTCGTGGAGGTAGCCGGCGGCATTGTAGAGCCTGCCCTCCGCCCGGCGGGGGTAGCCCAGGACCAGGTCGATGCCCTTCGCCTCGGCGCAGATCCTCGCCAGGAAGTGCTCGCACAGGTCGATGAAGTCGCTGCGCAGCAGCAGGTCCTCGGGCGGATAGCCGGTGAGCACCAGCTCGGGATAGACCACCAGGTCGGCGCCGAGCTCGTCTCGCGCGCGGCGCGCCCAGGAGAGGATCCGCTCCGCGTTTCCTGCGACGTCTCCCACCACGGGGTTGATCTGGGCGATGGCGATCTTCATCTCTGCACCGGTTCCGGAAAAACGGGAACGGGATCCACATTCACGCCCGCAGCGCCGGCGGCCCTGCTCCGGACCCGTTCAAAGAGTGATAAAGTAGCACAAACCGTTTCCATCCGTTGCTGCATGAAACTCCTCTTCCTGGTCGTCTCCATTCTGCTCATCTGGTGGGCGCTGCGCCTGTTGCGCCGCCCCCCCCTCCCCGGCAGGAAAAGCGAGCCCCGCGTGGAGAACATGGTGGCCTGCCACAAGTGCGGCCTCCATATACCCGAGAACGAGGCTGTCTCCAGGAACGGGAGATTCTACTGCAGCGAAACCCACGCCCGCGAGGAAGAACGTTGAAGAAAGGACGGGCCATCGCCGACGGCCTGGTCATCCTGCCGGAAAACGGCAGCCAGAAGCGGCAGATGCGGCTCTACTTCTTCTACCGCTTCGTACTCTCACTCGGGCTGCTGATCTCCTTCTTCACCGGCCTGGGCCCCGGCTACATGGGCGGCGACAACCCCGAGCTCCACTCGCTCGCGCTGGTGGTCTACCTGATTCTCACCCTCACGTCGCTGCTGCTGAGCCTGCTCAACATCGGTTCGGCCAGGGTGGAGTACCTCTTCGCCCTCACCGTCGACAGCCTGGTCATCGCCACCCTGATCCACACTTCCGGCGGCCCGGGATCCGGCCTGGGCATCCTGCTGGGCATCTCCATCGCCTTCGCCGGCCAGGGCCTGTCGGGTTCCACCGCCATGCTCGCCGCCGCCATCGCCACCCTGGTGCTCTTCGTGGAAGACCGCATCGCCGTGGACACCGGGGTGCGCACACAGACCGCCTATTTCTCCGTGGCCCTGCTGGGGCTCTCCTACTTCGCCCTCGCCTTCCTCTCGCTGGAGCTGGCCAACCGGGCCCGCACCAGCGAGAAGCTGGTGAAACAGCAGGGCCGGGACATCACCAGCCTTACCGAGCTCAACGAGCAGGTGATCCAGCAGATGCATACCGGCGTGGTGATCCTGGACAGCAGGCAGAGGATCAAGATGCTCAACGACGCCGCCTGGGGATTCCTGGGCCGCCCGGTCTCCGCCATCGGCCACCCGCTGCGCGAGATCCATCCCCATCTGGCCAACGCCCTCGACACCTGGCTGCTGCAACCCACCGTCCAGCAGCGCCACATCCACACCCAGGCCGAGGGGAACGACCTGCTGGTCACCTTCCAGCAACTGGGCGATCCGGACCATTCCGGTCTGCTGATCTTCATCGATGACGCCTCGCTGGCCGCCGCCCAGGCGCAACAGCTGAAGCTGGCCTCCCTCGGGCGCCTGGTGGCCAGCATCGCCCACGAGATCCGGAATCCCCTGGGCGCCATCGGCCACGCCAACCAGCTGCTGCGCGAGTCTCCCGACCTGCAGGGAACCGACCGGCGCATGATCGAGATCATCGACCGCAATACCGCGCGGCTCAACGAGGTGATCGAGAACATCCTTTCCCTCTCCCGGCAGCGGGAGCCCGATCCCAGGCTGGTACCCCTGAAGCCCTGGCTGAAACAGGTGAGCGCCGAGATGACGGAAAACCTGGGGCTGGCCCCCGAACAGATGCAGGTCCGCGTCACCCCCCAGGATGCCCAGCTCCGCTTCGATCCGCAGCAGATCCGGCAGGTGCTGGAGATCCTCGTGGAGAACGCGGTAAAACACCAGGAGGCCCACGGCGACCGGCTGGTCATCACCCTGGCCGGCGGCATCGACGAGATGACCGGCGAGGGACACCTCCAGGTGATGGACAACGGCACGCGCATCGCGCCGGACGTGGTCGACAAGATCTTCGATCCCTTCTTCACCACCCGGAACAACGGCACGGGACTGGGGCTCTACCTGGCCAAGGAGCTGTGTGACGCCAACAACATCCGCATCAGCTACCTGCCCATTTCCACGGGGGGCAACAGCTTCCGCCTGAGGTTCAAGCCCGACATGACAGGACGCATGAAATGAAAGGAGAGAAAGCAAGGCGCCCGCTGGCGCTCATCGTCGACGACGAGGCGGACATCCGGGAGCTGCTGGAGATCACCCTGCTGCGCATGGAGGTGGACACCGTGAGCGCGGCTGACCTGGCACAGGCGAGAGAGGCGCTGAAGAGCCGGGATTTCGATCTCTGCCTGCTGGACATGCGCCTTCCCGACGGAGACGGGATCGAGCTGGTACGAGAGATCACCGCCCACCACCCGCGGACCCCGGTGGCCATGATCACCGCCCATGGCAACATGGAGACGGCCATCGAGGCACTGAAGGCAGGGGCCTTCGACTTCGTCTCGAAGCCGGTGGACCTCCCGGTGCTGCGCAAGCTGGTGAACACGGCCCTGAAACTCAACGAACCGGAAGCGTCCACCGGGGAAGCCGACGCCGAACCGCAGGAGAGCCCGCTGCACGGCCGTTCCAAGGCCATGGAACGGGTGCGGGCGCTCATCGCCAAGCTGGCGCGCAGCCAGGCGCCGGTGCACATCACCGGCGAATCGGGCACCGGCAAGGAGCTGGCCGCCCGGCTCATCCACCAGCTGGGCCCACGCCGGGAGAAGCCCTTCGTCGCCGTGAACTGCGGCGCCATTCCACACGAGCTGATGGAGAGCGAGCTGTTCGGCCACAGGAAGGGGGCCTTCACCGGCGCCGTGGCCGACAACAAGGGGCTCTTCCTGGAGGCGGACGGCGGCACCCTCTTTCTCGACGAGGTGGCCGACCTGCCGCTCTCCATGCAGGTGAAGCTGCTGCGCGTCATCCAGGAGAAGAAGGTGCGCCCCGTGGGCTGCACGCGGGAAGTGCCCGTGGACGTGCGCATTATCAGCGCCACCCACCAGAACCTCGCCGCGCGCGTCGAGGAGGGGCTCTTTCGCCAGGATCTCTACTACCGGATCAACGTGATCAATATCGAACTGCCGCCCTTGCGTGAACGCGTATCCGATATCCCCATCCTGGCCCAACATTTCCTCGAACAAGTGGCCGAAGAAACCGG
>JALWGP010000058.1 GCA_027038775.1 Sedimenticola sp.
CCATTGCCGGCAGCGGCCACCGATTCGAGGTGGACGAGGACGAAACCATTCTCGACGCCGCCATCCGCCAGGACATCGGCCTGCCCTACGGCTGCCGCAACGGCTTTTGCGGCGCCTGCCTGGCCACCCTGGTGGAGGGAGAGGTGGAGTACCCCGACGGCGAGCCCGACAAGCTCATCGACGCCGCCGAGGACGCCTGCCTGCCCTGCCAGGCGGTGCCCCGTTCCGACCTGGTGCTGGAGGTGGAGGAGATCGAGACGCCGGAGGAGATCAAGCCCCGCACCATGCCGGTGAAGGTGGTGAAGATCGACCACCTGGCTGATGACGTGGTGCGCCTCTGGCTGAAGCTGCCGGAGGAGCAGCGGCTGCAGTTCATGGCCGGACAGTACCTCGACTTCCTCCTCGACGACGGCCGCCGCCGCGCCTTCTCCATCGCCAACCCGCCCCACGAGGATGACCTCATCGAGCTGCATATCCGCCACGTGGACGGCGGCGTCTTCACCGACTGGGCCTTCACCCAGATGAAGGACGGCACCATCCTGCGCATCGAGGCGCCCCTGGGCACCTTCACCCTGGACGAGGAATCCGACCGGCCCATGCTCTTCATCGCCGGCGGCACCGGCTTTGCGCCCATCAAGTCGCAGATCGAGCACGCCTTCCATGCCGGCCTCGATCGTCCCATGGTGCTCTACTGGGGCGTGCGCTCGCAGGAGGACCTCTACCTGCCGGACCTGCCACGCCAGTGGGAAAAGGAGCACGAGAACTTCCGCTTCGTTCCCGTTCTCTCCGAACCCGGCGAGGGTTGGCAGGGGCGCAGCGGCTGGGTGCACGAGGCGGTGCTGGAGGACCTGGGCGACGAGCTGCCGAAGTACGACGTCTACATGGCCGGTCCTCCCCCCATGGTGAGCGCCGCCCGGGACGCCCTGCTCGAGCGGGGCGTGCCCGAGTCACAGCTGCACTACGACTCCTTCGAATATGCGGCCGACTGAGACCGCCGGCCCGCGGCAATGAAAAAGGGGGCAGCGTCGCCGCCGCCCCCTTTCTCCATCGGGTGACGATCAGTAGCCACCCTTGCGCTTGGTCTCGGGCAGGCCGCCGATCTTGGCCGCCTGCTTGGAGGGGCCGCCGCCGCCGGGGAAGAGCATGAAGAGGTCCTTGGAGCCCACCTTGCGGCCCCAGATCTTGCTCATGGCCTTGACCATTTCGCGGTTGTTGGGCTGGTGGCCCCCCTCCTCGAAATAGGTGTCGCGCAGATATTTCATCACGTCCCAGTGCTCCTGGGTCAGCTCCACGCCCTCGGCTTCGGCGATCACCTTGGCCACTTCCTCGTTCCAGTCGTTGGGATAGGCCAGGTAGCCGTTGTCGTCGGTCTCGATGGTCTGGCCGTTCACTTCGTAAGGCATGCTCTGTACCTCCTGCGGGTTGGGGGGCCGGCTCCCGGCGCCCGGGTTACAAGGGAATCAGAATGTCACGAGATTCTAAAACAGAGCACGGGGAAGCGTCATCCGCCGTTTCCGCATGGCGGTCAGGTGAGGTGGCCGCCCACCACCAGGGGCGTGATCCAGTAGTGCACCTCGCTGCCGGCGAAGTCCTCCTTCAGGCGGCGCAGCAGCTCGCAGGCCGCCTTCTGCGGCAGGTGGGTCTGGATCATCCATCCCTTGCGGTAGCCGGCCACCTTTTCCGCCGCCGTCATCACGTGCTCGGAGCCGCCGTGGCCGTTCACCGGCAGGCTGATGAAGCCCGCCACCTCGGGCTGCTCCAGCAGCCAGTCGATGAGGGGATCGGAGAGGCTGGGCGGCACCACCAGCGAGAGCAGGGCCTCCTTCTCCTCTTCCTGGATCTGGTCGAGCGATGCACTGTTCACGATCTTTTCTCCTGGGCGAAGGCGAAGCGCCGGTAGAGGATGGGCAGCAGGATCAGGGTCAGCGCCGTGGCCGAGATGAGCCCGCCGATGACCACGATGGCCAGGGGCCGCTGGATCTCGGAACCGGGGCCACTGGCGAAGAGCAGGGGCACCAGGCCGAAGGCGGCGATGGAGGCGGTCATGAGCACGGGGCGCAGCCTGCGCCGGGCGCCCTCCACCACCACGTCGTGCAGCGGCTTGCCCATGGCGTGGAGCTGGTTGAAGTAGGTGACCATCACCACGCCGTTGAGCACGGCGATGCCGAGCAGCGCGATGAAGCCCACCGAGGCCGGCACCGAGAGGTACTCGCCGGTCAGCCAGAGCCCCACGATGCCCCCCACCATGGCGAAGGGAATGTTGGAGAGCACCAGTACTGCCTGGCGCACCGAGCGGAAGGTGGAGAAGAGGATCAGGAAGATGAGGCCGATGGCCACCGGCACCACGATGGAGAGCCGGCGGGCGGCGCGCTGCTGGTTCTCGAACTCGCCGCCCCACTCCAGGTAGTAGCCGGTGGGCAGCTTCACCTCTTCCGCCACGCGCTTCCTGGCCTCCTCCACGAAGCCCACCAGGTCTCGGCCGGAGACGTTGGCGATGACCACCGCCATGCGCTTGCCCTTCTCGCGCTGGACCGATACCGGCCCCTCGGTGCGCTCCATCTTCACCAGGGTGGAGAGGGCCACCTGGCGGCCGTCGGGCAGGGCCAGGTGGAGGCCGGCGAAGGTGGCGGGCGAGTTGCGCACCTCCGGCGGTCCCTTGATGACCAGGGGCACGCGGCGGGTGCCCTCGTAGATGGTGCCCAGGTGGAGCCCCTCGATCTGGGCGCGCAGGGCGTCCTCCAGGATCTCCACGTCCAGCCCCAGGCGGCCGGCGGCGAGGCGGTCCACCACCAGCTTGAAGTACTGGGCGCCCTCGTTGCGCGGCGTGTAGACGTCGGTGGCGCCCTCGATGCCCTGCACCGTCCTGACGATGGCCTCGGCGGTGCGGTTCAACGCCTCCTGGTCTTCACCGAAGATCTTGATGGCGAGGTCACCGCGCACCCCGGTGAGCATCTCCGAGACGCGCATCTCGATGGGCTGGGTGAAGGCGTAGGCCACGCCGGGAAAGTCCTCCAGCACCTTGCGGATCCTCTCCTTCAGCGCCTCCTTGTCGGGCACCGTCCACTCTTCCACCGGCTTGAGCACCAGGAAGCTGTCGGTCTCGTTGAGGCCCATGGGGTCCAGGCCCAGCTCGTCGGAGCCGGTGCGGGCGATGACCGAAGTCACCTCCGGCACCCGCTCGATGAGCTCGCGCTGGAAGGTCTGGTCGATGCGGATGGACTCCTCCAGGTTGATGGAGGGGAGTTTTTCGAGCTGCACGATGAGGTCGCCCTCGTCCATGGTGGGCATGAAGGTCTTGCCCACCTGGGTGTAGAGGAAGCCCGCCGCCACCAGCAGGGCCAGCGCCACCGTCACCACCAGCTTCACGTGGTTCAGGCACCAGGCCAGCACCGGCGTGTAGATCCGGTGCAGCAGCCGAACCAGCAGGGGCTCCTCGTGGGAGACCCTGCCAAGCAGCCAGGAGGAGAAGACGGGAATCACCGTGAGCGAGAGCAGCAGGGAGCCCGACAGGGCAAAGACGATGGTGAGTGCCACCGGGATGAAGAGCTTGCCCTCCAGCCCCTGCAGGGTGAGCAGCGGCAGGAAGACGATGATGATGATGAGAATGCCCGAGGCCATGGGCAGGGCCACTTCCCGCGCGGCGCGGTAGATCAGGTGCATGCGCGGCAGCCGGCTCTGCCCCTTTTGTGCCAGGTGGGTGATGATGTTCTCCACCACCACCACGGCGGCGTCCACCAGCATGCCGATGGCGATGGCCAGTCCACCCAGGGACATGAGGTTGGCCGACATGCCGAACTGGTGCATCAGGATGAAGGTCACCAGCGCCGCCAGCGGCAGCACCAGGGCCACGGTGAGCGCGGCGCGCAGGTTGCCCAGGAAGAGGAGCAGCAGCACCACCACCAGCACGATGGCCTCGGTGAGCGCCTTGGTCACCGTGCCCACCGCCCTGGAGACCAGCTTGCCGCGGTCGTAGAAGACGTTGATCTTCACCCCCTCGGGCAGGCCCGGCGCCAGCTCCTCCAGCTTGGCGCGCACGCCGCGCACCAGCTCGTTGGCGTTGGCGCCGCGCAGGCCCAGAACCAGTCCTTCCACCGCCTCGCCCTTGCCGTCTTTGGTGACGGCGCCGTAGCGGGTGAGGGAGCCGGTGCGCACCTCGGCCACGTCGCCCACGCGCACGGGCCGGGTGGGGTCGGCGCGCACCACGATGTCGCGGATGTCGTCCAGGGTGGTGATGGCTCCCTCGGTGCGCACCAGCAGCACCTCTTCGCCGTCGTTGAGGCGGCCGGCGCCGTCGTTGCGGTTGTTGGCCTGCAGCGCTTCGCGCAACTGGGCCAGGGAGATGCCACGGGCGGTCATGCGGGCGTTGTCGGGCACCACCTCGAAGGTGCGTACCAGTCCGCCCAGGGCGTTGACGTCGGCCACGCCGGGCACGGTGCGCAGGGCGGGGCGGATCACCCAGTCGAGGAGGTCGCGCCGCTGGCGCAGGTCCAGGTCGCCGCCGTCCACCGAGAACATGAACATCTCGCCCAGCGGCGTGGTGAGCGGTGCGATGCCGCCGGAGATGTCCTTCGGCAGGTCGCCCCAGATGCCGGAGAGGCGTTCGGCCACCTGCTGTCGCGCCCAGTAAACGTCGGTGCCCTCCTCGAAGTCCACGGTGATGTCGGTCAGTGCGTACTTGGTGATGGAACGGAGCATCTCCATGTGGGGGATGCCCAGCATTTCCACCTCCACCGGCGCGGTGATGCGCGATTCCACCTCCTCCGGCGTCATGCCCGGCGCCTTGATGATGATCTTCACCTGGGTGGTGGAGACGTCGGGGAAGGCGTCGATGGGCGTTTCCTGGAAGGCCACCCAGCCGCCGCCGGCGAGCAGCAGCACCACCAGCAGCATGAGCAGGCGCTGGGTGAGGGCGAACTGGATGAGCCGCGCCAGCATCAGCCCTCTCCCTCCAGCCAGGCAGCCTTCAGCGCCGCGGTGCCCGAGGTGGCCACCTGGTCACCGGCCTTCAGCTCGCCCTCGATCACCAGGGTGTCCGGCTCCTCGGCGGCAATGGTCACCGCCACCGGGCGGAAACCACCGGGCGTCCTGACCATCACCCAGGTTTCGCCCCGGGCGCGCAGCAGGGCCTGGCGGGGCACCCGCCAGGAGGTGCCGCTGCCCGCCCTGGCCATGCGCGCCTGCACGAACTGTCCGGGACGCAACGTACCTTCGGGGTTGGGCACTTCCGCCCGTACCAGCACGCTCTGGTTCTCGCCGTGGATCATGCTGCCGACCGTGATGATCTGTCCTTCCACCGCTGGCT
>JALWGP010000059.1:0-1102 GCA_027038775.1 Sedimenticola sp.
GTAGTCACCTTGCCAACCCACCAGGTTGTAACTCTTGGTATAGAGCCCGGGTACACAGAAGCGCGCCGTGTTGTCCCTGCCCACCAGTGCTTCTGCCTGCTCCAGGACCGGGTCACGCATGGAGATGGCATCCACCTCACCCCTGCCGAAGGCTGGTGCCAGTTCCTCCACCTCTAAAAAGCGAATTTCCACCTCTTTTTCCGAAAGGCCGGCATCGAGCAGGAAGCTGGAAAGAAAGAAATGGACGGCGGAACCCCGCTGGGTGGCGATGCGTCTGCCATGCAGATCGGAAGGCTTGTGAATCCCATGGTCACGGCGGGCCAACAGGCAGATGTTGTTGTCACTGCGGCTCAATGTGGCAAAGATGCGCAGATCTGGATGCTCCCATGCGGCGATGGCCAATGGTGTTTCTGCCACCACTGCCAGTTCCACCTGGTTCGCCAGCAATCCTTCCAGGGCCCGACGGCCGCTGGGGTAATGCTTGATCTTCACCTCAACCCCTTCCTGTCTGAAGTAACCGGCATCTTGGGCGATCCAGGGCAGGGCATCCTGCACCGAGACCTGGGCCCCAAGGGTGACTTCAGGCACCGACTGCGCCCGAGAGCAGGCGGTCAGAATGATTAGCAGGAAGACCGAAAAACTGCGCATGAAAAGATCATGGGATGGAGCGCGGATCGGGCCAGCTTACGGCCTGGCCCCGGGATGCACAAGAAGTGGGCACCGAAAATCAGGAGGGCTCCCCAAATCGAAAGAGATCAATTTCCCTGTAGGGAGGGTGGCACCACACGACGGTAATCTTCCGGTACCCGGAAACTGCCGTCTGGCACCTGGAAAGCTGGGTCGAAATCCACCAGCAACTGTTGCTTGTCCGGCAAGATGTCCACCAGCGGCAAGCCATTCTCCAGATGCCGCGTGGGCGCATAGAGCAGTTCGGCCAGCGCACAGGGATCCTCCTTCATCGCTTCGTCCGGCATCGCCCGCAATCGGGCCAATGCCAGGCGCAGCTCCCGCAACCCCTGAATCGCCCCGGGCATGAGGCCGGGCACCACCTGCAACCGGCGGCAGTGTTGCCCATTGGCCCGCAACTCCACGTTCAACACTT
>JALWGP010000059.1:1112-1723 GCA_027038775.1 Sedimenticola sp.
GTTGTACAAGGTGTAGCCTGCCCTGGATTCCGCCCCCTCGTCGATGCGCACGAAGGCGTCCGTCACCAGGATGCGACTGATGTAGGGCGGCAGGCCGGGCTCCTTGACCCGGTAGACCAACAGCTCTGCCTGCTGGCTCCACCCCTCGGAGGCGAGCAAAAGCAGGAGGGCGAGGACGATCAGCTTCTGCATAGGTTCTCCAGTCGTTCCAGTTCCGATGGGCTGAAGCCCGCCTCCAGCCGGGCTTTCCGGTGCAGCGGGCAGCGAATGCGGTTGCCCAGGTGCCGTTTCAGAAGCTCGAAATAGGTTGCTTCCGGGTCCAGCCCCCGTTCCCGGCAAAGGTGGTGGAACCAACGACTGCCCACCTGCACGTGGCCGATCTCGTCGCGCAGGATCACCTCCAGCACCTGCACCGACCCGCTGTCGCCCAGGGCTCGGAATCTTTCCATGATCCCCGGCGTGACATCCAGCCCCCGCGCCTCCATCACCCGGGGCACCAGAGCCATGCGCAACAGTGGGTCCGATGCGGTCTGGCGGGCCAGCTCCCAGAGCCCGTCGTGGGCGGGGAAGTCGCCATACTCGTGACCCAGCTCCCGCAAGCGGTCACGCAC
>JALWGP010000060.1:0-430 GCA_027038775.1 Sedimenticola sp.
CGGGCCGGGGGGCCATGGTCTTCCGCTTCGGCGAGACCGCCGAGGCCTTCACCCTCTGCAGCATGCACCTGGCGCTGGGACGGCGCGCGCGGGAGAAACAGCTCGACTTCGTCAGCGAGGTCCTGATGGGACGCCCCCACCTGGTGGTGATGGGCGACCTCAACGCCAGCTGCGAGGCGCCGGAGATCCGCCGATTCATCATGCGCCACGACCTGATGGAACCGGCCTGCAAGCAGCCCACCTTCCCCAGCTGGCGACCGGTACGCAAGATCGACCACATCCTGGTGTCGCGCAACCTCCACGTGATCCACTCCAAGGTGCTGGACTACTCCTTCTCCGATCACCTGCCGGTGAGCCTGGAACTGGAGCTGCCGGAAGCGGCGCGGGTGGCGGCCTGACCGACCTACGGGTGGCTCTCGGCCCAGGCGTG
>JALWGP010000060.1:440-5292 GCA_027038775.1 Sedimenticola sp.
TCTCCAGCACCGCAAGCAGCCCGTCCGCCGGCACCGCTTCCCCCGGCCAGACCCGGCACAGCTCCACCAGCAGCCGCGCGGCCACTCCGTACTGGCGCCAGTCCAGCTCCGCCACCGGGCCCTGGTGGCCGCACTCCGGACACACGTAGAGGCTGGTGGCGTCGAGCCGCCATTGGGACAGCCGTGCCTTCCACTCCGGCACCGCCGCACGGCAACGGGGACAGCGGGGCCGCCCCCGCTGGGGCGCGATCCGCAGCCCCGGCACCGGCTCGAGATGCAGCCGCAGGTGAGTGAAGTTCCACGCCCCCTCCCCCTTCGGCTCCAGCTCCAGGTGGAGTGAACAACCGGCAAGGGTGATCGAGCGGAAGAAGGCGTCACCCACGGGGTAACGGCCGGGCGCCAGCGCCTCGCCGAGAAAGCCGCTGCCGCACAGGGTTTCAGTCACCGCACCGGGATCCGGCGGCTCGTCCAGCGGCGGCAGCGGGTAGAGATAGAGGCTGGTGTCCATGGTGATAGAATGTACCACCCGTTCCCGGAGAGACTCCATGCGCATTCCCCTCTTCCTGTTCCTCTGCCTCGTGCTCCAGGCGGCGGCCGACGCCGGGCTGCCGGTGGCGGTGAGCGTGCTGCCGCAGCAGACCTTCGTGAAGGCGGTGGGCGGCGACGCCGTGGAGGTGCAGGTGGTGGTGGGCAAGGGATTTGATCCGGCCACCTGGCAGCCCACGCCGAGGCAGCTCCAGCGGCTGGCGAAGGCGAGACTCTACGTGCGCGCCGGCCTGCCCTTCGAAAAGAGCTGGCTCCCCCGCTTCCGTCGCCTCAACCCGGGCATGGAGGTGCTGGACATGCGCGACGGTCTTGCGTTGATCCCGCAGGAGAGCGGCGAGGCCGACCCCCACGTCTGGACCGATCCGCGCCAGGTGAAGATCCACGCCGCCCGCCTCCGGGACGCCCTGGTCCGCCTCGACCCCGCCCACGAGACACAGTACGAGGCGGGCTACGCGGCCCTGGCGCGCAGGCTGGACGAGCTCGACGCCGAGCTGGCCCGACGCCTGGCGCCGCTGAAGGGTCGCGCATTCCTGGTCTTCCACCCCGCCTGGAGCTACTTCGCCCGTCGCTACGGCCTGAGACAGCTGTCGGTGGAACACGAGGGCAAGGAGCCCGCCGCCCGCTCCCTGGCGCGACTCATCGATGAGGCCCGGAAGCTGGGCATCCGCACCGTCATCGTCCAGCCCCAGCACGGCAGTGCCCTGGCCCAGGTGGTGGCCCGCGCCCTGGACGCCCGCGTGGTGGAAGTGGACCCGTTGGACGAGGACTACTTCGCGGCCATGCGCAGGATGGCCGAGGTACTGGAGGCCTCGTGAACCGACAGCCCGCCATCGAGGTGAAAAACCTCTCCTTTTCCTACGGCGAGGTGCCGGTGCTGGAGGGGATCGATCTCACTGTGCCCGAAGGGGAGTTCCTCGGCATCGTGGGGCCCAACGCGGGCGGCAAGAGCACCCTGCTCAAGCTGCTGCTGGGCCTGCTGGAACCTCGTCAGGGCGAGATCCGGGTGCTGGGGCGACCGCCGAAGAAGGCGCGCCGCCTGATGGGCTACGTGCCCCAGTATCCCGCCTTCTCCCGCGACTTCCCGGTGACCGTGGAGCAGGTGGTGCTCATGGGACGCTTGGGCACCGGTCGCCTCGTCGGCGGCTACGGCCGGGAGGACCGCCGCATCGCCGCGCGGGTGATGGAGGAGGCGGAGATCGCCCCCCTGGCCGGCCGCCGCATCGACCGGCTCTCCGGCGGCCAGCTGCAGCGGGTGCTGGTGGCCCGCGCCCTGGCCTGCGAGCCGCGCATCCTGCTGCTGGACGAACCCACCGCCAACATCGACATGCGGGTGGAGAACGAACTCTTCGACCTGCTGCGCGAGCTCAACGAACGCATGACCATCCTGGTGGTCTCCCACGACATCGCCTTCATCTCGCGCTACGTGCACCGGGTGGCCTGCCTCAACCGCACCCTGGTCTGCCACCGAACCGAGGAGATCGACGCCGAGGCCATCCGGCAGCTCTACGGCGGCGAGGTCCGCATGGTCCACCATCACCACCACTGAACCATGGACCTGCTCTCCGACCCCGGATTCCTGCAGAGCGCCTTCCTCGCCGGACTGCTGGCCAGCATCGGCTGCGGCGTGATGGGCAGCTACGTGGTGGTCAAGCGCATCGGCTACATGGCCGGCGGCATCGCCCACAGCGTGCTCGGCGGCATGGGAGCGGCGCTCTTCTTCGGCTTCGCGCCCTTGGGCGGGGCGCTGGCGGCGGCGCTGGTGGCGGCCCTGCTCATCGGCCTCATCCGGCTGCGCTGGCAAGCGCAGGAGGACACCCTCATCGGCGCCGTCTGGGCCATCGGCATGTCGGTGGGCGTGCTCTTCATTGCCCGCACGCCGGGCTACAGCGCAGACCTGATGAGCTACCTCTTCGGCAACATCCTGCTGGTCTCCGGCACCCAGCTCCGGCAGACCCTGGCCCTGGACCTGGTGGTGATCGGCCTGGTCACCGCCTTCTACCGCCAGTTCCTGGCCATCTCGTTCGACGAGGAGTTCGCCCGCCTGCGCGGCATCCCGGTGAC
Organism: Sedimenticola sp.; assembly: GCA_027038775.1. Taxonomy (GTDB): domain Bacteria; phylum Pseudomonadota; class Gammaproteobacteria; order Chromatiales; family Chromatiaceae; genus Thiolapillus. Next base: position 3,048 of record JALWGP010000060.1, read on the forward strand.
CTTCTTCTACCTGCTCTTCCTCTGCCTGGTGGCCCTCTCGGTGGTGCTGCTGGTGCAGGTGGTGGGGCTGATCCTGGTCATCGCCCTGCTCACCCTGCCGGCGGCCATCGCCGCCCACCACGTGCAGACCCTGGGCCGCATGATGGTGCTGGCCAGCCTGCTGGGCATGACCTTCACCAGCACGGGCATTGCCCTCTCCTGGCAGTGGGACCTCCCCTCGGGGCCGGTGATCATCCTGGTGACCGGGGCCGCCTACCTGGCCTCGGCGGCGGGGGCGCGCTGGCTCCGGCAGCACCGGGCGGAGGCGGCGGTCCGATGAAGCGCCTGCTCATCGCCCTGGTGCGGGGCTACCAGCTCCTGATCAGCCCGGTGCTGGGCAACAACTGCCGCTACACCCCGAGCTGCTCGGCCTACACCATCGAAGCCATGGAGAAGCATGGCCCCCTCAGGGGGCTGTGGCTGGGCATCAAGCGGGTGGGACGCTGCCACCCCTTCCACGAGGGGGGCTACGACCCGGTGCCGGAACCCGAAGAGAAGGAGCGGCATGGTTCCTGACCTCTTCGCCGACGCGTCCCACTACCGCGACGCCTTCGCCCTCGGGTTGGAAAGATTGCTGGAAAACGACCAGCTGGGCGCCTTCATCCTGGTGCTGGCCAACGCCAGCTACGACGAGGCGCTGTGGCAGCGCCTCTGGCCACGCCTCAACCACCGGTTCCAGGAGCTGGGGGACGAGCTCACCGAGGCGCTGCACCACGGCCGCCGGCTGGACCACCCGGAAGACGACCTGCTGGTCTTCCTCAAGCTGCTGGTGCTGGGACTCAACCGGGTGGCCCTCACCCGTCACCGCCACGCCGGCCCCTGGGAGCTCCAGTTCAACCCTGCCCGCGCCCTGCGCCCGGCGCGCATGAGCAACGCGGTGGTGGAGCGCCTGCAGGCGCCCTTCGATGAAGGGGGCTTCCATTTCAACCGGCCCTTCTTGCAGGCGGAGCGCATCTGGGAGGGGGAACTGGGGGATCACACCCTGCGCCTCTTCTACAACAAGTTCCCCTTCGCGCCCCTGCACACCCTGCTGGTGCCCGAGCCGGAGGCGCGCAGGCCCCAGTACCTCGACCGCGCCACCCACGAACTGGCCTGGCGGTTGCTGGAGGAGATCGGTGCACGGCTGCCCGGCTCGGGACTGGGCTACAACAGCCGCGGCGCTTACGCCTCGGTGAACCACCTCCACCTGCAGTTCTACTCGGGAAAGGAGGAGGGGTATCCCATCGAGGATCCACGCTGGCGCCACAACGGCGGCGCAGAACACTGGCCCCTGCCGGTGGAGCGGTTCGGCTCCGTGAAGGAGGCGTGGCAGCGCATCGAGACGCTGCACGCTGCCAACTGCGCCTACAACCTGCTCTACCGTCCCGGCCGCCTCTATCTCACACCCCGCACCCTGCAGGGCAGCTACCGCCACAGCGACTGGACCGGCGGCTTTGCCTGGGCCGAGGTGGCGGGGTGTATCACCCTCTCCTGCGAGGCGGATTTCGAAGCACTGGGCGAAACGGAGATTGCGCGGGAGCTGGCGCGACTGGCCCCGGACCTGGGGCGGGCCGGTGAAACCCGGGAAGGGGCTCAGAGCCCCAGCCGCTCCTCGGCCGGCAGCTGATACTCCCGCCATCTGCTCCGAGCGGGATCGGGAAAGGCGAGCCACACGCACTGGAGGCGAAGATCCTCTTCTTCTCCACCGCCGTGGAGCCGGTCCCCCACCACCGGGAACCCTGCAGCGGCCAGGTGACGGCGGATCTGGTGCTTGCGGCCGGTCCCGATCTCCACCTCCAGCAGGCTGCGCCCCGCTTCGTCGTCCCACTCCAGCAGGCGCGCGTGGGTGAGGGCGGGCCGCCCGTCCAGGGGCGAATCGAAGCGCCGCGGCTGGCCGGGGAAACGGCCGTGCACCACCACCCGATAGCGCTTCTCCACCCGCCGCTCCCGGAACAGCCGGGAGAGCGCCGCCGCCGTCTTCCTGCCGTGGGCCACCAGGATCAGCCCCGAGGCGGCCCGGTCCAGCCGGTGCACGAGAAAGGCGCTGCGCTGGAGCCGTTGCTCCGCGAAGCGGGCGATGCTCCAGTGGTCCCCCCAGCGGCTGCCCTGGGAGAACATGCCCGGCGGCTTGCACCACACCGACCAGTCCCCCTCGTCGGCCACCAACCGGGCGGTTGGCGGTTCCCGGTCCAGGATGCGGGGATCCTGGTAGAGGCGGAGCCGCTCA
>JALWGP010000061.1:0-562 GCA_027038775.1 Sedimenticola sp.
GTGCTGGCGTACCACCCCCACCCCTCGTCGTCCCCCCCGCGTGTTCCCGCGGAAGAGGGAGGGGGGAGGTCGTGAACGGCTCGTTCCAGGAGCGCCTGTGGGCGTTGCGGAACGAGCTGTCCCGCTGCCTCTCCACCCTGGCGGGCGGCCGCGCGCTCGCGCGGTTCACACCCCCGGTGCTGGAGATCGCGGCCGACGGCACTTCGGCCTCCCTGCACCACCTGGAGAGGCGGCTGCACGACACCTCCCTGGAGGCGCTGGCACGGGACACCACCCTCTCCCTGCTGCTGCGCGCTTTCCGCCGGCCCCCGACGCTGGTGGTGCCGGGGGAGTGGCTGCTGCAGCGCCGCCTGGTACTGCCGGCGGCGGCGCGGGAAGATCTCCGCCAGGTGGTGGCCTACGAACTGGACAGGGTCAGCCCCTTCGGGGCCGACCGGGCCTTTTTCGCCCTCGAGGAGAAACCCGCCGGGGGGGATCCCGGCCAGATGGCCGTCGACCTGTGGCTGCTGCCGCGCAGCCGCCTCCCGCCCTGGCTCGACGGGCTGCGCCAGGCCGGCCTCCC
>JALWGP010000061.1:572-1717 GCA_027038775.1 Sedimenticola sp.
CGGCCTCCCCGCAAGGAGGGTGGTGGCGCCGGGCCTGGCAAGACACAACCTGTTGCCGCCGGAGCTGCGCGGGCGCCCGGACCCGCTGCGCGTGGCAACCGGCTTCCTGCCGCCGCTGCTCGTCCTGGCGTTGGCCGGCGGCGCCCTGGCCCTTCCCCTGTGGCGGGCGGAGCAGAGAGTCGAGGCACTCCGGCACCGGGAACAGGCGCTGAAAGAGGAGGCGCAACAGGTGCTGGCGCTGCGCTGGGAGCTGGAACAGCGGCTGGAGGCGCTGGAACAGGTGAGGGAACACTGGGAGGCCACCCCCGACCCGCTGGAGATCCTCTCCGCCCTCAGCCGGCTGCTGCCCGACGACACCCACCTGCAGCAGCTGAAGATCCGCGACCGGGAGCTCACCCTGCGCGGGCGCTCGGCGCAGGCCTCGGCCCTCATCGCCCTGCTGGAGCAGGCACCCGAGTTCGAGCGCCCCCGCTTCCTCTCGCCCGTGACCCAGCAGGCGGGGGAGGAGCTGTTCCACCTGGCCGTCCTCTACCGGCCACCGCCCGAAGGGAGGAAGAAACCGTGAACGGGCGCCGGGAAAGGGGACGCTGCCCGCTACTCCTGGCCACGCTGGCGGTGCTGGCGGCGCTGCTCCTGCTGGCGGCGCTGCTTCCCTGGTGGTCGCGGTGGCAGGCCGACCTGGAGCGGGCGGCGGTGACCGAGGCGCGCGTCGCCCGCTACCGTTCCCTCGTCGACAGCCGGACGGAACTCGAGAAGGCGCTGGACGAGATCACGAAACGGGTGGAGGCCCAGCGGTACTTCATCGAGGCCGCCAACCCGGAACTGGCGGCCGCCGGACTGCAGCAGCGGATCAAGACCGTCGTCGCCGAGGCGGGCGGCACCCTGATGAGCACCCGGAACCTCTCCGGCGGGCAACGGGAAACCGCCGGGAACTGGATCCGCATCGAGGTGCGGATGAAGGGGGACACCGCCACCCTGGCCCGGGTCCTGCTCGCCCTGCGCCGGGAGCGCCCGGTGGCGCTGGTGGAGGCACTCACGGTCCGCGGACGCGCCCTCTACCGCAAGCGGGGGAACCGGATGGAGACCACCCGGCGGCAGGAGCTGGAGATCGGCTTCCGCGTGACGGCCCGGCTGCAGGGGGACGC
>JALWGP010000062.1 GCA_027038775.1 Sedimenticola sp.
GGTTAAGCTCGTTGGGGCCCAGCGGACAGAGGGGGTCGTTGTTCAGCGTGGACTTGCCCGAGCCCGCGCCGCCGGTGACACAGGTGAAGAGCCCCACGGGGATCTCGAGGGTGATCTTCTTGAGGTTGTTGCCCCGGGCCCCTTCGAGCACCAGCAGCCGCTCCGGGTCCCGCGGCGTGCGCAGCGCCGGTACGGCGATTCGGCGCTTGCCGCTCAGGTACTGGCCGGTGAGGGAGTTCGGGTCGGCGGCCACCTCCTCCGGCGTACCCTGGGCCACGATCTCCCCGCCGTGGACCCCGGCGCCCGGACCGATGTCCACCACGTGGTCGGCGCTCCGGATCGCCTCCTCGTCGTGTTCCACCACGATGACGGTATTGCCCAGGTCGCGCAGGTAGGTGAGGGTCCGGAGCAGGCGGGCGTTGTCGCGCTGGTGCAGGCCGATGGAAGGCTCGTCGAGCACATACATCACCCCCACCAGGCCGGCGCCGATCTGGCTGGCCAGGCGGATGCGCTGGGCCTCGCCGCCGGAGAGGGTCTCGGCGCTGCGCTCCAGGGTGAGGTAGTCCAGCCCCACGTTCACCAGGAACCGGAGCCGCTCGCGGATCTCCTTGACGATCTTCTCGGCGATCTCGCCCTTCTTGCCCGGCAGCTTCAGCTTCTCGAAGAACTCCAGGCAGTGGCCCACGGAGAGTGCCGTCACCTGGGGCAGGCTGCGGCCGGCGACGAAGACGTTGCGCGCCGCCTCGTTGAGCCGCGCGCCGCCGCAGGCGGGACAGGGGTGGCTGGAGAGGTAGCGCGCCAGCTCCTCGCGCACCACGTTGGATTCGCTCTCGCGGTAGCGGCGCTCCATGTTGGGGATGATCCCCTCGAAGGTGTGGTGGCGCTGCACCCGCCGCCCCTTGTGGTTGAAGTAGTCGAAGTAGATCTCCTCGTCGCCGCTGCCGTAGAGGATGATGTGGCGGATCCCCTCCGGCAGTTCCTGCCAGGGGGTTTCCGGATCGAAGCCGTAGTGGCGCCCCAGGGACCGGAGCATCTGGAAGTAGTAGGCGTTGCGACGGTCCCAGCCACGCACCGCGCCGGCGGCCAGCGACAGTTCGGGATGGGCCACCACCTTCTTCTCGTCGAAGATCTGCTGCACCCCCAGGCCGTCGCACAGGGGACATGCGCCCACCGGGTTGTTGAAGGAGAAGAGGCGCGGCTCCAGCTCCTCGATACTGTAGCCGCACTCCGGGCAGGCGAAGTTGGCGGAGAAGACCAGCTCCTCGCGCCCGGGCTCGTCCATGAAGGCCACCCGCGCAGTGCCCTCGGCCAGGCGCAGGGCGGTCTCGAAGGACTCGGCCAGGCGCAGGCGCAGGTCAGCTTCCGGCCGCACCTTGAAGCGGTCCACCACCGCCTCGATGGTGTGCTTGCGGCGCAGGTCCAGCTCGGGGGCCTCGTCCAGCTCGAAGAGCTCACCGTCGATGCGGGCACGGATGAACCCCTGGGCGGCCAGCTCCTTCAGCAGCTTCTGGTACTCCCCCTTGCGCTCGGAGACCACCGGCGCCAGCAGCATCAGCCGGGTCCCCTCGGGCAGGGCCATCACCTGGTCCACCATCTGCTCGATGGTCTGCGCCTCCAGCGGCAGGCCGTGCTCGGGACACCTGGGCGTGCCCACGCGGGCATAGAGCAGGCGCAGGTAGTCGTAGATCTCGGTGATGGTGCCCACGGTGGAGCGG
>JALWGP010000063.1 GCA_027038775.1 Sedimenticola sp.
GGAGACCGGCAGTCACAGCCATCCCAGGACCAGGAACAGGCGCCTGCCGATGAATCGCAACCGGATCGGGGTTCGCTGGAAGTGCCCGCCGCCATGCGGGTGGCCGGCCGTCTGCTGGAATGGCTGGTGCCGGTGGCCGAGGCTGCGGGTCGCGCCGACATCAACATCGACACCCCCGCCATCGCCCGCCTGCGCAAGTCGATGGCGCAGCGCCAGAAACAGCTGGCCCCCTGGTACCGGGCCGGCGCCATCGGTTTCAATGAATCGGGGCTGGTGGAGGTGCGTACCCTCAAGCCGGTGCCGCTGAATCAGCGCAACCGGCTGAAGAAGCTGGTGGCGGACGAGAACCGGGACCGCAACGCACTCTATCGGGAGATCGCCCGTGCCAACGGCCACCCCGAGTGGGAGCAGGAGATCCGCCAGACCTTCGCCCGTATCTGGATCGAGGAGGCGCCGGCCGGTTACTGGTACAAGAAAGGAGGCGCCTGGAAGCGGAAATGATCGGCGCCCGGCGCCGGTCGTTGATGAGTAGTCTGCAGCCGGTCTGTCAGCGATCCGGTTGTCGATGGTCGAGAGCCGGTTGCTGATTGCTCATCCACCTTCGTCGGGACTTTTGCCATTCTCATGGTGCTGCTCGCCGCGGCGGCACCCTTCTGGCCGCCGGTGCTGTGGAGCCTGGTGCTGATCCTTCCGCTGTCGGCGGTCGGTTTCTACGACCTGTTTCAGGAACGCCACTCGATCTGCCGCAACTTTCCCCTCTTCGGGCGCGGACGTTGGCTGATGGAGGCGCTGCGTCCCTACGTGCGGGAGTACTTCGTGGAGTCGGACACCGACGGCACGCCGGTGAACCGCATGTTCCGCAGCATCGTCTACCAGCGCGCCAAGGGGGCCAGGGACACGGTGCCCTTCGGCGCCCGGGTGGACACCTATCGCACCGGCTACGAGTGGATCGGCCACTCGCTGGCTGCGGTGGATGCGGCAGAGGTGGAGCTGGACCTGCGGGTGAGCGTGGGCGGACCCCAGTGCGGCCGGCCCTACCAGGCCAGCATCTTCAACATCTCGGCCATGAGCTTCGGTGCCCTGAGCCCCAATGCGGTGCTGCCGCTGAACAAGGGTGCCAGGCTTGGTGGCTTTGCCCACAACACAGGTGAAGGAGGGATCAGCCCCTACCACCTGGAGCACGGCGGCGAGGGGGGAACCGGGGCCGCCCCCCTGGAGTATGCCAACTCCATCGGCATGCCGCTGCGCGAGGCGCTGGCGCTGGTGGTCGACTGCCTCATCGGCTTCGGTCTGCGCCACCAGGTGCGGGTGATCGCCTCGGGCAAGATCCTCACCGGCTTCCACCTGGTGAAGCACATGGCGCTAGGGGCCGATCTGTGCAACGGCGCTCGTGGCATGATGTTCGCCCTCGGCTGTGTCCATTCGCTGGTCTGCAACACCAACCGGTGCCCCAGCGGTGTGGCCACCCAGGACCCGCGCCTCTACCGGCGCCTGGACGTGGAGGACGTGGCCCAGCGGGTGGTGGACGTGTTCCTGAGCTTCGACACCGAGCTGAAGAAGATCATCGCGCCCCTGGGCCGCTCCACCTCGCTGCCCATCGGCATGGCTGACGCCCTGGGCATCGACGACTACAACGCCGCCCAACGGCTGAAAATAAAATACGTCGTTTGACAAGATCGACGAAACAGATGAAACCGGCGAAGACCATGAG
>JALWGP010000064.1 GCA_027038775.1 Sedimenticola sp.
GCCGGCACGCCGGTGGTCTGCGACCGCTTCACCGACGCCACCTACGCCTATCAGGGCGGCGGCCGGGGGCTGCCCGCCGGGCGCATCCGGGTGCTCGAAGATTGGGTGCAACAGGGCCTGCGCCCCTATCTCACCCTGCTGCTCGACCTGCCCCCCGAGGTCGGCCTGGCCCGCGCCCGGCGGCGCTCCCAGCCCGACCGCTTCGAGCGCGAAAAACTCGAGTTCCACCGGCGCGTGCGCCAGGCCTATCTCACCCTGGCCCGCGCCGAGCCGCAGCGCATCCAGGTGGTGGACGCCGCCCGCCCCCTGGAAGAGGTGGAGGCCCGGGTCACCGCCATCGTGGAGAGCTTTTTGGAAGAATGGCGATGAAGGCACCCATGCCCTGGCAGACCGAGGCTTGGCAGCGCCTTCAGGCCCAGCGGCGCGCCGACCGCCTGTCCCATGCCCTGTTGATCCACGGGCCGGCCGGGACCGGCAAGGGGCTTCTGGCCCGCGCCCTGGCCCACAGCCTGCTTTGCCGGGAGCCTTCTCCCCAGGGCGAGCCCTGCGGCCGGTGCCGCGACTGCACCCTGATCGCCGCCGGCAACCATCCCGATCTGATGGAGGTGATGCCCGAGGAGGGCAGCCGCCAGATCCGCATCGACGCCATCCGCGCCCTGGTGGAGGCCGACACCCTGGCGGTGGAGCCGGGGCGGGCGCGGATCTTCATCGTCGAGCCGGCCGAACGCATGGGCACCGCCGCCGCCAACGCCCTGCTCAAGACCCTCGAAGAGCCGGTACCGGGCACCCACATGCTGCTGGTGAGCCACAATCCCGACCGGCTGCCGATCACCATCCGCAGCCGCTGCCGGCCGCTGAATTTCCGTGTGCCGCCCGCCGGGGAGGCTGCGGCCTGGCTCCGGCAGGCGGTGGGCCTGGACGACGAACGCGCCCGGCTGCTGCTGGAGCTGGCCGGAGGGGGACCGGTGAAGGTGCTCGAGTGGCTCGACTCGGGGACCGACGCCCTCCACGACCGGTGCCTGGAAGGCTTCCTCGACGTGGCGCGGGGAGGGGCCGAACCCTCCGCGGTGGCCGAAGCCTGGCTGAAGGAGGCGGACCTGGCCTTCCTGCTGGGCCTGCTGGGCACCTGGCTCACGGCGCTGGTCCGCGCGGCCGCGGCGGCGGAGCGGGCAGGGCCCCTCGGCGTCCGGCTGGCCGGGGCCGTTTCGGTACCGGATCCCGGAAACCTCTACCGGTTGCTTGACAAACTGTTTGAAAGTCAAAGAAGATTGAGCCACAACCCGAACCCGCAGCTGGTTCTGGAGGCGCTGCTCGTCGAGTGGCGTCGGATCACGGGGAGATGAATCGGATGGCCATGGCCGGTTTCCAGCAAGGCATCATGAACCTGGCGATCAGGGACAAGAAGACCCTGTATCGCGCCTACATGCCCTTCGTCGAGAACGGCGGGCTCTTCATTCCCACCATCAAGAAGTACGAGCTGGGCGACGACGTCTTCATCCTGCTCAGCCTGCTGGACGAGACCGAGAAGATTCCCTTTGCCGGCAAGGTGATCTGGATCACCCCCGTGGGCGCCATGGGCAACCGCACCGCCGGCGTGGGCGTCCAGTTCGATCCCCAGGACGAGGGGGCCACGCGCAAGAAGATCGAACTGCACCTGGCCGGCATGCTCGAGCTGGACGACCCCACCGACACCATGTAGGCCCCGCCGGGCCCGTTCCCATCCCTTTTCTTCTCTTCCGGAGGCAGATTCGTGCTCGTGGATTCCCATTGCCATCTCGATCGCGTGGACCTCGCGCCCTACGAGGGCAGTTTCGCCCGTTTCATGGAGAGCACATTGGCCTCCGGCGTCGGGCACATGCTCTGCGTGGCCATCGACCTGGAGAGCCATCCCGCCATGGTGGAGCTGGTGGCGCCCTGGGAGGCGGTCTCCGTCTCGGTGGGCGTCCATCCCAACGACCGCGACCGGGAAGAACCCGACGTGGAGCGGTTGGTGGCGCTGGCGCGGCATCCCCGCAACGTGGCCATCGGCGAGACGGGGCTCGACTACTTCCGCAGCGAGGGGGACCTGGGCTGGCAGCAGGAGCGCTTCCGCACCCACATCCGCGCCGCCATCGCCGCCGGCAAGCCCCTGGTCATCCACACCCGCGAGGCGCGCGAGGATACCCTGCGCATCATGGAGGAGGAGAAGGCCCGCGACGCCGGCGGCGTCATGCACTGCTTCACCGAGAACTGGGAGATGGCCCGGCGCGCCCTGGACATGGGCTTCTACGTCTCCTTCTCGGGCATCGTCACCTTCCGCAATGCCGACGAGCTGCGCGAGGTGGTGAAGAGGATGCCGATGGACCGCCTGCTCATCGAGACCGATGCCCCCTACCTGGCGCCGGTGCCCCACCGTGGCAAGCCCAACGAGCCGCGCCACGTGCGCCTGGTGGCGGAGAAGGTGGCCGAAGTGCGGGGCATGGACCCGGAGGAGGTGATCGGGCGCACCGGCGAGAACTTCTTCAGCCTGTTTGCTTCGGCACGTAGGCCTCGGGAATGAGGATGGTGGGCCGGCGCTGGCTTTCGTCCCGCCAGGGAAAGTCCTTGTTGTAGTGCAGCCCGCGGCTCTCGCGCCGGCGGATGGCCGACTGGATGATGAGTTCGGCCACGTCGGCCAGGTTGCGCAGTTCCAGCAGGTCGTTGCTCACCCGGAAGTTGCTGTAGTACTCGCGGATCTCGTGCTGCAGCAGGTTGATGCGCCGCTGGGCCCGGGCCAGCCGCTTGTTGCTGCGCACGATGCCCATGTAGTCCCACATGAAGCGGCGCAGCTCGTCCCAGTTGTGGGAGACCACCACCTCCTCGTCCGAGTCGGTGACACGGCTCTCGTCCCAGGCGGGCAGGGCAGGGGGCTCGGCGGCCGTCTCCTCCAGCTGGCGCGCCATGTCCTCGGCAGCCAGTTCCCCGAACACCAGGCACTCCAGCAGCGAGTTGCTGGCCATGCGGTTGGCGCCATGGAGACCGGTGTAGGCGGCCTCGCCCACGGCGTAGAGCCCCTCCACGTCGGTACGGGCATGGCGGTCGGTGAGGATGCCGCCGCAGGTGTAGTGGGCGGCGGGCACCACGGGGATGGGCTCCTTCGTGATGTCGATGCCCAGCTCCAGGCAACGCTGGTAGATGGTGGGGAAGTGGGACTGGATGAACTCCGGTTCCCGGTGGCTGATGTCGAGGTAGACGCAGTCCAGCCCCAGGCGCTTCATCTCGGCGTCGATGGCGCGCGCCACGATGTCCCTGGGCGCAAGCTCGGCGCGCTCGTCGTAGCGGGGCATGAAACGGGTACCGTCGGGCAGCAGCAGCCTGCCTCCTTCTCCCCGCACCGCCTCGGAGATCAGGAAGGACTTGGCATTGGGGTGATAGAGGCAGGTGGGGTGAAACTGGATGAACTCCATGTTGGCCACCCGGCAACCGGCGCGCCAGCCCATGGCGATGCCGTCGCCCGTGGCCACGTCGGGATTGCTGGTGTAGAGGTAGGCCTTGTTGGCACCGCCGGTGGCCAGCACCACAAAGCGGGCGCCGATGGTGTGCACCCGGTTCTCCTCCAGGTCCAGCAGGTAGGCGCCCAGGCAACGGCGGGGGCGGTTGCCGTCGCCGCGGGGTGTGCAGATGAGATCCACCGCGATGTGGTACTCGAAGAGGTCGATGTCGGGGTTGTTGCGCGCCTGGTTCTCCAGGCTCAGCTCCACCACCTTGCCGGTGGCGTCGGCGGCGTGCACCACGCGCCGGTGACTGTGCCCCCCTTCGCGGGTGAGATGGTAGCCCGAGGAACCGGTGGGCGGCGTGGCGGTGAATTCCACCCCCTGGGAGAGCAGCCAGCGGATGTTCTCGGGCCCGCGCTCCACCACCAGCTTGACCACCTCCTCGTCGCACAGGCCGGCGCCGGCCCGCAGGGTGTCCTGGATGTGGGACTCGAGGGAATCGGCCTCGTCGAGCACCGCCGAGATGCCGCCCTGGGCGTAGTAGGTGCTGCCTTCCTTCAGTTCACGCTTGGAGACGACGGCGATGCGGATGCCGCGCGGCAACCGCAGGGCCAGGCTGAGCCCGGCTGCACCGCTGCCGATGATGAGCACGTCGTAGTGTTCTTTTTTTGACATAATAGCCGCCATGTATCGAAGCCGGCAGGCGCATATCCGGCAGGTCAGCGCAAAGTATTCATGAAACAGAACTTTATAACAATAACAATGTCACACAGGCATGGAGCAGGCGTGCCGGTGCCCGCTGGCCGTGGGGAGAGGCCATGAGCAACGACGCCCAGGCCGATCTGGAGCTGGTCGAACGGGTCAAGCGGGGCGACAAGAAGGCTTTCGACCTGCTGGTGCTCAAGTACCAGCAGAAGGTGGCGAACCTCGTCTCGAGGTACATCAAGGACAGCAGCGAAGTCTTCGATGTGACCCAGGAAGCCTTCATCAAGGCTTACCGTGCATTGCCCAAGTTCCGCGGTGACAGCGCCTTCTACACCTGGCTCTACCGCATCGCCATCAACACGGCCAAGAACCACCTGGCGGCCAAGGGGCGCAGGCCCCCGTCGGACGACGTGGAGGCGATGACCGCGGAACAGATGGATGCCGGTGGCCGGCTGCGGGATGCGGACACGCCGGAACGGATGCTGCTCAAGGACGAGATCGCCCGCACCATCCGCGAGGCGGTAGAGGAGCTTCCCGAGGATCTGCGCACGGCCATTACCCTGCGCGAGCTCGAGGGCATGAGTTATGATGAGATCGCCCAGGCCATGGAGTGTCCCATCGGCACGGTGCGCTCGAGAATATTCAGGGCCCGCGAGGCCATCGACAAGAAACTGAAACCCTTGCTGGAATGACGGGGCGCCGATCATGAAAAAAGAGGAACTGGACGAGCTTTCCGCCGTCATCGACAACGAGGCGGGTTACCAGGTGATGGTGCAGGTCAGCCGACGCATCAGCCAGGATGAACAGTTGCGAAAGACCCTGGTCCGTTACCAGATGATTGGCGACTGCCTCCGTGGTGAAGAGATCGATCCACGTTCCGCCGACCTGGTGATGGCCGTGAGCAGGCGGCTCGAACAGGAGCCCACGGTGCTCGCTCCAGCGACGACTTCCCGCAGGAGTCGTTGGCTGCAGCCCGTTGCAGGGGCCGCCATCGCCGCATCCGTGGCGGCCGCGGGCGTGATGCTGGGGCCGCGTTTCATCAACCCCCAGGGTGGAGCCGGGGAGGACCGCAACGAGTTCAGGGTGGTTGCCCAACCCACCCCCACGG
>JALWGP010000065.1 GCA_027038775.1 Sedimenticola sp.
GAGTATCCCTTCTGGCTCAACACGGGGCGCCTCATCGAGCACTGGCACGGTCGCACCAAGACGGGGAAGATCGGCAACAACAACAAGTTCAGCCCCATCCCCTTCATCGAGATCAACCCCGACGCCGCCGCGGAACTGGGCATCCGCCGGGGTGAGTACGTGCGCTTGGTCTCGCGGCGGGGGGATGCCATCGCCATGGCCATGCCCACCCACCGGGTACCGCGCAACATGGTGTTCCTGCCCTTCCATTTCCACGACTGCGCCAACCGGCTCACCCTGGGGTTGCTGGATCCTCATTCGCGCCAGCCGGCCTACAAGCAGTCGGCGGTGCGCATCGAGCGGATCGAGGATCAGCTGGGGGCGGCGCGGCTGAGCAGGGAGATGCGCAAGTTCTGAACCATGGAGAGACATCCGTGGCCTGCCTGCGGGGCACCATGGGCATGGAAGCTGGGGTTAAGCCTGGACCTTACTCCTCGGCCCCGCAGGCAGACCACGGATGTTTCGGCGTTCGCGCAGAGGAAACCTGAGACAAAAGACCGACAACATGTTCAAGAGAAGAGAGAACGAACCCGACTACGCCCTGCTCAATGATCCCGTCAGCAGGGAGCGCAACCGCTATGGCAGGCCCATCGAGACGGTGCCCGAGGGGGATCCGCGGCGGAAGCAGCCCTTCATCATCAACGGTGAGGAACAGCAGCCGCTCAACCCCAACCGCTACAAGCAGCACGGCTTCTATTTCAACGCCGACAACTGCATTGCCTGCCACGCCTGCGAGGCGGCCTGCTCGGAGAAGAACGACGTGCCGCCGCACCTGGCCTTCCGCTCGGTGGGCTTCGTGGAGGGGGGCACCTATCCCGACTACCGGCGCATCAACATCTCCATGGCCTGCAACCACTGCGACAACCCGGTCTGTCTCAAGGGTTGTCCCACGCGCGCCTACACCAAGTTCGCCGAGTACGGTGCGGTGCTGCAGGATCCCGACATCTGCTTCGGCTGCGGATACTGCACCTGGGTCTGCCCCTACAATGCGCCCCAGCTCGACCCGGTGAAGGGGCAGGTGAGCAAGTGCAACATGTGCGTGGACCGCCTGGAGGTGGGCCTCAAGCCGGCCTGCGTGGCCGCCTGCCTGGGCAAGGCGCTGGACTTCGGGGTGATCGAGAACGTTCCCGAGGGACGGGTGCAGGCGGAGACCGAGATTCCCGGTTTCCCGCGCACCGACATCACCCATCCCAACATCCGCTTCCAGCAGATGAAGTCCATCCAGCGCGAGATGGTGCGGGTGGACAGCATGCCACTCAAGTACCACCGCGCCGAGGACGAGAAACGCTACCGGCCCCAGCTCGATCCGAAGGAGGGCTACCGGCGGCAGTGGAACTGGAAGAAGCTGCTGGGCTCCCACGAGAACGCCCACATCGCCTTCACGCTGAGCGCGCAGACGGTGATGGGCGCCTTCGCCCTGCTGGTGCTGGGGAGCTGGCTGGACGTGGAGCCGGTGATGGCCTTCCGGCAGTCGGCCGCCTGGCTGCCCACCCTGGGGGGGCTGCTGGCCCTCATGGCCTTCGGCCTGTTCAAACTCAACATGCACCTGGGCAAGCCTCACCGCTTCTACCGCGGCTTCTACAACCTGCGGCTGTCGCCGGTGAGTCGCGAGATCGCCGGTGTCTCCCTCTTCTTCGCCGGCTTGGCGGGCTTCGCCTTTTTCAACCTCTTCGACGGGGGATGGGCGGTGGTCTTGCAGAACCTCTTCGCCGGCCTCGGGCTGGCCGGCATGATCTTCGGCGGATACTACATGTACCGGCTCTACCGCATCCCCGCGCGCCCCTTCTGGGACCACTGGCACACGGGCGCCAGTTTCCTGGGCACCGGCCTGGCGCTGGGCGGCCTGCTGCTGGCAGTGATCGGGCTGGGCTCGGGCAGCCTTCCGCTGGAAGGCGCCCGCCTGCTCGCTTCGGTGGCGGCGCTCGGGCTGCTGCTGGAGGGGCTGGGGCTGGTGGCACACGCCCTGGCCATGCGCGGTGCCGAGAGCGAAGGAGCGGCCTCCTGGTACCTGCAGACGACCACCTACGGCTGGCCCTGGCGGCTGCGCAACGGCCTGCTGCTGGCCGCCCTGGTGCTGGCGGAGTGGCTCGCCTTCCACGGCGGCAGTCCCTGGCTCTTCGGCCTGCTGGCGGCCATGGCGCTGGTCTCTGCCGTCCTCGGCCGGGCGCTCTTCTACGTGGTGGTGATTCCCACCACCATGCCCGGCGCCTTCTTCTGGCGCAATCGGGGCTTCGTGGAGCACGCCCGCGAGGTGGGGCTGGCGGAGATGCCCCAGCTCGGCGTGGCCCATGAGCGCCACCACCCCTTCCGCCTGGACGAGCTGTGGGAGACCGTCCGCACCACCAGCGCAAGGGAGAAGTGGGATCAGCTGCGGCGCATCTTCACCGGTTGAGCCCCGGCTTTTCCGGCTCCGCGGGAGGGTGACTGCAGGGGAGCGGGCTCGCCCAGGTAGAAGCCCTGGGCGAAGTTGACGCCCATCTCCTGCAGCAGCCTGAGTACCGTCGCGTGGCCGACGAACTCGGCGATGGTCTGCTTGCCCATGAGGTGCCCGATCTCGTGGATCGACTTGACCATGGCCATGCTCACCGGGTCCATGTCCATGTTGCGCACGAAGCGGCCGTCGATCTTGAGGAAGTCCACCGGCAGGTCCTTGAGATAGCCGTAGGAGGACATGCCGCTGCCGAAGTCGTCCAGGGCGAAGAGACAGCCTGTCTCGTGTACCAGGGCGATGAAGCGGCGGGCCCGCGACAGGTTGCTGATGGCCTCCGTCTCGGTGATCTCGAAGCAGAGGCGCCCCTCTTTCAGGTCGGCCTCGTCCAGCTGCTGCAGCAGGAAATCGAGAAACAGGGGATCGGTGAGCGAGGCCCCGGAGAGGTTGATGCTCAGCATCCCCTCGTAGTCGGCATTCTCGTTCATCCAGTTCAGGGTGGAGCGGACCACCCAGCGGTCGATGGTGGGCATCAGGTTGTAGCGTTCCGCGGCAGGCAGGAACTTGTCGGGTGTCACCAGCCGGCCCTCTTCGTCGCGCATGCGCAACAGGATCTCCATGAACCCGGGGCTGCCGCCGTTGCCGCCCTGCAGCGGAATGATGGGCTGCTGGTAGAGCAGGAAACGCTCCTCGGCGAAGGCGGATTCGATGCGGCCCAGCCAGTTCAGCTCGGCCTGGCGGTGGGTGAGCGCCTCGTCGCTGTGTGAATAGACGTAGCAGCGGTTGCGGCCCTCCTCCTTGGCGCGGTAGCAGGCGGCGTCCGCCATGCTCAGCAGCTGGGAAGCCTCCGCCCGGGGATCGTCGATGACGACGAGTCCGATGCTCATGCCCAGGGTGAAGATCTTGTCGTTCCAGTAGAAGCGGAATTCGCTCACCGCGCGGAGCAGCTGGGACGCGACCTCCTTGCCCGCCTCGAGGGTGCAGTTTTCCAGCACCAGGCCGAACTCGTCTCCGCCGAGCCTCGCCAGGGTGGCGGACTCCTCCAGGTTGCTGCGCAGGAGATCGGCCAGCTGCTTGAGCAGCTCGTCGCCGGCACTGTGGCCGCTGGTGTCGTTGACCACCTTGAACCTGTCCAGGTCCAGGTACATGAGGCAGTGCTCGTGTTCCCCGGCGCTGACCAGGATCCGTTTCAGCACCGCCTCGAAGGTGTGCCGGTTGTAGAGGCCGGTGAGGTCGTCCTCGGAGGCCTGTTTCTGCAGCTGTTCCTCCAGCTTGCGCCGTTCGGTGATGTCCCGGAGGAAGGCGGTGAAGAGCGGGGAACCGCCCGGCTGATCGATGCGGGTGATGGCCAGCTCCACGGGAAACTCGCTGCCGTCGCAGCGCAGTGCGGTGGTTTCGATGCGGGTGCCGAGGATGTTGGATTCCCCCGTCTCCATCTGGCGCCTGAGGCCCTCGTAGTGCATCTCGCGCATGGGCTCGGGCACCAGGTACTCGGCCATGCGCCTGCCCAGCATCTCTTCGCACTGGTAGCCGAAGGTCTTTTCCGCGGCGGGGTTGAACTCCACGATGCGGTCCTCGGCATCGATGGTGATGATGCAGTCCAGCGCACTGCCCATGATGGCGCTCTTGCGCGCCTCGCTGCGCGTGAGTTCGGCCATGGTCTGGGTGCGGATCTGCGCCTGCCGGTGCAGCAGCCAGGCGTTGATGGCCAGGCCGATCATGCCGAAGGCCCAGAGGATGGCCAGCACGGTGAATTTGCTCCTTACCGCCGCCTGTTCCTGCTGCCGCAGCTGGGCCATGGGCAGGGAGATGGCGATGCCGCCGCCCGGTTTGCCCACCTCGAACCCTTCTCCGAAGTGGCAGAGGAGGCAGCCGGGCGTGACGAGGAGTGGCTGCATCAGCCGCAGGAACTCTCTGCCATCCTGGTAGACGAATTCCATGACCTCCTCGGCGCCGGCATGGATGCGCCGCAAGGCGGACTTCTCCCACTCGTCGGGCTGGTTGTGGGGGGAGCGGGCGGTGAGGCTGGTGATCTTGCCGGAGGTGCCGTACAGGTACTGGTAGTCCCGGTCCAGCTGGTTGATGATGGTGACCGGATTGATGAGCGTGAGCTCGATGCCGCTGGGCGTCTGGATGTCCCGTTCCGGCACTTTGCTCATGCGTGGATCGGGCTGGAAGTAGTCACCCACCGGTACGTAGATGCGGCCATGGCGGGTGGCCCACTGGCGCAGGGCCTGGTCCTTGCCGAAACTGGCGCGGGCCTGTGCTGTGGCGAGGCGGGCGGTGTTTTCTTTCTCCTCTTCCACGCCCCACCAGGCGAAGAAGAGGATGATGGCGCTCCAGGCCAGTCCAAGAAAGACGAGGTGGCGCAGCGTGTCTGTCCTTTCGCTCTGGTTCATGTCTCCATGGAAGGAAGCCGGGAGTGCCGCCTGCCAGTATATACGGGATCCGTCGAACTTCCTTAAGCAGGATGTGGAATATTTGCTAGGGTTGGCACTTTCCGCTTTATTCTGTCGATACGGTGACCAATGGACGAGATGCAATACCCAATCCCTGTACTGGGATTCGCCGCCTTTTCCGGAAGCGGCAAGACGACGCTGCTGGAAGGGGTGATCCCCCTGCTGTGCCGGGCCGGTGTGCGGCCGGCGCTGGTGAAGCACTCGCACCACGACTTCGAGATGGACAAGCCGGGCAAGGACAGCGACCGGCTGCGCCGGGCCGGCGCCGGCCAGGTATTGCTGGCTTCCCCCTGGCGCACTGCCTGGATCCGGGAGGGGGAAGCCAGCAATACC
>JALWGP010000066.1 GCA_027038775.1 Sedimenticola sp.
CACCGAGCGCTGCATGCCGGGGGTGCTGGTGCTCCACGAAGGAGTGTGGCTGGACCTGGACGAGCACGGCATCGACCGTGCGGGGAACCCCGATTTTCTGACCCTGGACGAACCCAGCCCCGCCGGCGCCTTCGCCTACAACACCGTGTTGTGCAACATCGCCAAGACCGACCTCGAGCATCGCCCCGGCTGGGACAAGCTGGCCACCGCCCGTTCCCACGTTTTCCGCCGCGAACACCGGCGTGAACTCTGACGCGCCCGGAGGAGAGAACCATGGCTGAGAGAAAGGCTGTAAAGAAAGACATCAAGAGGATCCGCGAGGCGGTGAAACGCAGGAAGCGCGTCACCTATACGCCGGTGAAGCCCGACATGCAGCTGGGTTTCATCCACAACAACGTGGACTGCATCGGCTGCCGCGCCTGCGAGATCGCCTGCAAGGACAAGAACGGGCTGCCTCCCGGCCCCCGATTCCGGCGCGTCCAGTACATCGAGGGCGGCATCTATCCCGAGGTGTTCGCCTACAAGGTCAACATGTCGTGCAACCACTGCGCGGAACCGGCCTGTCTGCCCACCTGCCCCACCGGCGCCATCTTCAAGCGCAAGAAGGACGGTATCGTCGACATCGACTCCACGCTTTGCATCGGCTGTCGCCGCTGCGAAGCGGCCTGCCCCTTCGGCGCGCCCCAGTTCGACCCGGAAGAGAACATCGTCAAGAAGTGCAACATGTGCGTGGACGAGATCGAAGCCGGCCGCAAGCCCTACTGTGTCATGGCCTGCATGATCCGGGTGCTGGATATCGGCCCCATCGACCAGATCTGGGAGGGCAAGTACCAGACGGTGGCCATCGGCCCTCACGACCAGGTGGTGCGGCAGGTGAAGAACATGGCCAACATCGAACTCACCAAGCCCTCCATCGGCTTCGTGGCGCACAGCAAGGGCAAGGTCGAATGAACGCGGCCAGCCAGGAGCATTCTCCCGACAGCGAGCTTCTGCCCCGCTTCCTGGACCGGGTGAGCGAGGACCTCCGGATTCTCGCGCGCCTGCATGACCGGGAGCCGGACGACGCATTGGTGCAGGAGCTGAGGGCCATCGATTTTCCCGGCTCGCTCACCCTGCCACTGGATGACGGGGCGGGGCGGGAAGCCTGCATGATCATGGCGCACGCCCTGGAAATGCTGCCGGACAAGATAGGCCAATCGGTTCTGGACGAACTGGCCGCCGATTACGCCAGCATCTACCTGAACCACGGGGTGGGCGCCTCGCCGCAGGAGTCGGTGTGGACCGACGAGGACGGACTCATCTGCCAGGACAGCATGTTCCAGGTTCGCCAGTGGTACCAGGCGCACGGCCTGGAGGTGCCGGACTGGCGCAAGCGGCCCGACGACCATCTGGTCTACCAGCTCCAGTTCGTGGCGCATCTCCTCATGGAGAAGGAAACCGAGGAGGCGCTGCAACAGGCCGCCACCTTCCTGGACGAGCACCTGCTGCGCTGGCTCGACCCATTCGCCCTCCGGGTGGCCGGCCGCTGCGCGACACCCTGGTTTGCCGGCGCCGCGACTCTCACCGCAGCGTATATGGAATCGTTGCGGGACATACTGGCGGAAATCCTGCAACAACCGCGCCCCACGCCGGAGGAGATCGAAGCGCGCATGAAGCCGAAACAACCGGTGGAGGAGGTACCGGTGGCCTTCATGCCCGGCATGGGGCCGGTGGTATGAGTGGACTACTCAGGAGAAGACCGTGACGAACAAACCGATTCTGCAACCCCTGGGCATCGCCCTCACCCTCTCTCTGTGCACCACCCCGGTGCTGGCCGGAGACGCGGCCGCCGGCAAGGCCCTTTATGACGGCAAGGGGGCCTGTGCCAGCTGCCACGGTGCGAATGGTGCTGGCGACGGGCCCGCCGCGGCGGCACTGAATCCGAAACCGGCCAGTTTTGCTGCCGGCACTTTCCGCCTGGACACGGATGGCGATGGCAAAACGGGCACCGATGCCGACCTGGCCAACGTGATCAGGAACGGCGCCGGCAAATATGGTGGCAATGCCGCAATGCCCGCAAGGGGCGATTTCTCCGATGCGGACATCGCCAATCTCATTGCCTACATCCGTTCGCTGAAAAAATAGCAGGGCCATGCGCGGGGTCTCCACCAGCCTGGAAGGCTGTGTCGATCAGGCATTGAAGCTGCCCGGGATCGCGGAGGAGGCCTGCGTCCACGCCCGCTTCCACGCCGCCGGCTGCCAGGCCTGCGTGGAGGTCTGTCCCCGGGGCGCCTGGCAGCTGGAGGAGGATTGCCTGGGCCTGGACATCGAAGCCTGCGACGGTTGCGGCCTCTGCATTCCGGCCTGCCCAACCGGGGCGCTCCACCTGGAGCTGCCCTGGCAGATCAGGAGCCTGGGCAGCAACCTGGTGATCCTCTTCGCCTGTGACCGCAGCGGGGTGGAAAACCGTGAGGGCGTGATTCCCTGCCTCCACGCACTGGGGTTGCGGCAACTGCTGCTGATCCATGCCGCGGGGATCCGTTATCTGCTGAGCTGCAGCGACGACTGCGGCCATTGTGACCGGCAGCCGCCCGCGGAAGGGACGCTGGAGGAACGGCTGGAACAGGCCAACCGCCTGCTCACCGAGCGCAACCAACCTCCCCTGCGGTTGCTGCAGCGTTCGGCGAAAGCCTGGCTGAAGCTGCACGCCGGCGACGAGGTGATCCCCCGGGGCACGCGCCTGAGCCGCCGAGACTTCCTGCGGGGCGCCGGCACGCAGCTGAATCGCCAGCTGGCGGTCCTCGCTCCCCTCAACCGCCCGGAGAGCCGCACCCTGCCGCCGGGAGAACTCCTGCCGGAAGGACCGGAGGGACCGCTGCATTGGCCCTGGCTTCCCCGGTTCGACCCGCAACGCTGCAACGGCTGCGACGCCTGTGCGCGGCTCTGCCCCACCGGTGCCCTGCAGCTGGTGGAAGAGACCGGGGAGGACCGGGATCCCCCTTCCCTGGCCTACCGGGTGGATCCGGCTCCCTGCACCGGTTGCAACCTGTGCAGCGAAACCTGCGACCAGGAGGCGATCCGTGTGGTGGCAGAGGCCACCGGGAAAGCCACGGGGATCAGGTTGCGTTCGGAACGCTGCCGGGCCTGCGGTAATCCTTTCCACGAGCCGGTTGATCGGGAACCGGTCGCCTTGTGCCGTATCTGCCGGGAACGGGACTTCTCACGCCTGTTGTTCCAGGTGCTTGACTGATCCCCTGGGAAGCCCGGCAATTTCCCAGCCCGGCCTGCCTGTATTATAGTGAGAACAGGGTAGGCAAGAATCTCACCACCATGCACCAGCAACTCACCAGGCTGATCGGCAAGCGGTTTCGTTATCGTGGACAGGTGTGGATCATCGTGGAGGTGATGCGGGAGGAGGATGCATTGGTGATCGTGCCGGAGCAGGCCGCTCGCGAGCGACACATCCAGGCCGACCAGTACGGCAACGCCACCCGCCGCTGTGGCAGTTGCATCACGCTGCCGCTCAGCGACCCGGAGGATCCCGACAGTTACTCGCCGGAGGTGATGGAGCTACTGGCGGGCAGCCTCGCCGAGTAACCGCTCCACCCGCTCCAGGTCCTCCGGTGTATCCACCCCGGCGGGCGGCACCTCCGCGGCCAGGGAGACGTGGATGCGACGCCCATGCCAGAGCACCCGCAGCTGTTCCAGCGACTCCTGGCGTTCCATGGGGGCGGGCGGCCAGGCGACATATTCCCGCACGAACCCGGCCCGGTAGGCGTAGAGCCCCACGTGCCGCAAGTGGGAGCGGACCACCTCCGGTGATGGCTCTCTTCCCCAGGCCATCTCCTCCCGCTCCCAGGGGATGGGCGCCCGGCTGAAATAGAGCGCATACCCCTTGCCATCCAGCACCACCTTGACCACGGCGGGATCGAACAGCTGTTCCGGGCTCTCGAGATGGGCCGCCAGGGTGGCCACTTCGGCCAGGCGGTGAGTCTCCAGATCCTCCGCCACCTGCACCAGCAGCGAGGGGGGCATCAGGGGCTCGTCTCCCTGCAGGTTCACCACGATCTCCTCCTCCGGCCAGCCCATCACCTCGATCACCTCGGCGATGCGCTCGGTGCCGCTGGCATGGCCTGGATCGGTCATGCAGACCCGGGCACCGAAGGCGTCCGCCGCCCGGGCGATGCGCTCGTCGTCCGTGGCCACCACCACCTCCAGGGGATCGGCGGCCATGGCCCGTTCCCAGACATGCTGCAACATCGGCTTGCCGGCCAACTCCCGCAACGGCTTGCCGGGCAGGCGGCTGGAAGCGTACCGGGCTGGAATGACGATGCGCATCAGGCGTACTCGTCCGCTTCCAGTTGCCGCGCCTCCTCCTCCAGCATCACCGGGATGTCGTCGCGGATGGGATAGGCCAGGCGGCACGCCTTGCAGACCAGCTCCTGGCGCTCCTTGTCGTAGATGAGCTTGCCCTTGCACACCGGGCAGACCAGGATATCAAGCAGTTTCTTGTCCATCTTTCAGCTTCCTCAGCATCAGGTCCAGGTTGTGGACGAAATTGTCATCCGGTTGAACGTCGATCTCCACCACCCAGTGGTTGTCGCGCGCGAAGCGCCGACACTTCACCGCGTCCTTCTCGGTCATCAGCACCGGCAGATCGGGCTCAAAGGCCAGGTCCTCCCGGCGATAGTCGTGGTGGTCGGCGAAGGGATGCGGCACCACCTCGAGCCCGTGGGTAGTGAGCAGGTCGAAGAAGCGCTGCGGGTTGCCGATGCCCGCCACCGCGTGCACCCGGTTGCCCGCCGCCTCCTCCAGGGCGTGGACCTCCGCCGCCCGGCCGTGACGCAGCGACACCAGGCGCGAGCCGGCCACCTTCATC
This sequence comes from Sedimenticola sp., assembly GCA_027038775.1. Taxonomy (GTDB): domain Bacteria; phylum Pseudomonadota; class Gammaproteobacteria; order Chromatiales; family Chromatiaceae; genus Thiolapillus. Next base: position 4,859 of record JALWGP010000066.1, read on the forward strand.
ACCGGCACCTCCCTGCGCCAGGCGCCGTTGCTGATCACCAGGTCCACCCGTTTCAGGCGCGAGGCAGGCTCGCGCAGGGGGCCGGCAGGCAGCAGGAAGCCGTTGCCCAGGCCGCGTGCACCGTCCACCACCGCGATCTCCAGGTCGCGCCCCAGCCCCAAATGCTGCAGGCCGTCGTCGGAGAGGACGATGTCGCAGTCGGTGTGCTCGAGCAGCGCCTCCACCGCCGCCGCCCGGTCGGGCGCCACGCACGTGGGACAGCCGGTGCGCCGGGCCAGCAGTACCGCCTCGTCGCCCACCATCACCGGGTCGCTGTCGGGCCGCACCTGCTGCGGCCAGTGGCTCGCCTTTCCGCCGTAACCACGGGAGAC
>JALWGP010000067.1 GCA_027038775.1 Sedimenticola sp.
GGGGAGGGGTGCGGGCCGGTGGTCGGGGGGCTCATCTCACCGGCCGGGGACGTGGGCGGTGATGTGCTGCGGTGCAACGTGCGGCTCCCGGGCGTCCCCCGGGTGGGGCAGCCATACCACCAGGGCCATGCAGGCCAGGATGATGAGCGCTTCGAGCCAGTCGCGGATCACGGGGGTCAGTTTCACTGCCGGTTCCTCCTTCATGCAGATTTCGGGAACCATTGTGCAGCGGGCAGTGGCTCAGGAGATGAGCCACCGGGTCAGCGCCTGTCGCCGTAGAGCCGGGCATGGCCCTCCGGGTCGAGGATCTGGCGGATGTCCACGAAGTTGCCGCTGGGAAAGCCGCGCAGCTCCTCCAGTACGCCGATCACCTTCTCCGCCGCCTCCCGCGGGCCCGGCATGGCGTCGGTGCCGCGCGCGGCGCGCAGCCGCTGCAGGGCGGGGAAGGACTCGGCGTCCGCCTCTTCGCAGAGGTGGTCCATCATGGCGGTGTCGATGATGCCGGGCGCCAGGGCGGTGACGTGGGTGTCCGGGAACTCGTGGGAGTAGAGCCTGGCCAGCATGTTGAGGGCCGCCTTGGAGAGGGCGTAGCCGCCCCACCCCTTGTTGCCGAGCACCGAGGCGCCGGAGGAGATCATCACCACCTGGCCCACCGGCCTCCCCCAGTGATGCAGCCAGTCCATCACCGACTTGTTGGCCCAGAGGTTCACCTCCATCACCCTTTTCAGCTCCTCCAGCGGTGTGCGGTGGAGCTCCTCGATGCGGCCGAGAACACCGGCGTTGAGGATCACCAGGTCAAGATGGTCGAGCCCGCCCAGCAGCTCATCCAGGCGGACGGGCAGGGTCTTGTGGTCGGTGAGATCGCACTGCACCTGGCGCAGGCCGGCGAGATCCGCGACGCGCCGGCTGCAGCCGTGCACCTGCCAGCCCTTCTCCAGCAACACCTCGGCGAAGCCCCGGCCCAGACCGGAGCTGGTGCCGGTGACGAAGGCGGTCTTGTCGGTCGTTCCGTTCATGAGGAGTGCCAGCGGGATTTTTCTTCGGGAGAATTTGTACCGGTGCGGCAAGTGTGGCACCTGCGCAGCGCCTTGCCAATGGGGGCAGGGGGATGAACGTAAGCCAGCTAATGCCCCGGGTCGGACAGCCACGAAAAAAGGTTCATCCGCGTCAAGGTCATCAAGCGTATGACCTATGGCTTCCGGGATACCGAGTGCTTCTTCCTGAAAATCCGGGCTGCCTTCCAGGGCTCATCCTACGGCATCTGGATCAGGCGATTTTCTTTTCTGAATCGCCATCGTCCTCCGCCTGCTCTTTCTTTGCTTGTTTTGCCATCTGTGCGGCGTACTTGTTCAACAGGCGCTTCTTTTCCGATTCGGCGAACCGCTCCAGGATCTGCCGCATGAGCGGCTGATACCCAAGTCCGTGAATCTGCGCCAAGTCCTTGAAATCATCGATGAGGGACTCGGGCAGGCGGATGGAGATCATCTTCATCCCGGCCGACCGGTCCACCAACGCCTCGTCGATTTCCGACACGGCGACATACTCCTCGTCGGCGCCCAGGCGCCGCTCTTCCCAGGCCTCCACTGTCCCCTCAATCCTATCGGTCCCGCTGCTCATGCGAACCTCCTATCGGCCTTATTCCGATATACCAAGGCCGTATTTTCTGTATATACGTATCTCTGTTTCATTGGGTTCGTAAGCCGTCTTGATGTGGAGGTCTTTTCCATCCGCATCCGGCACGAACACCACTTTCAATAACCGACCGTAATAGGTTTCCGCAAGGAACCAATGGGTTGGCGGATTCGTGCGGTGTTCTTCCCGCGTGTCAATCAGAAACTTCCCCTCCCGTGAGGCAAAACATTGCTTGACCTCCTCTTCGGTCACGCAATGCTTCTTGCGGAGCTTCTCCCTCGTCTTCTGTGAAATCACCAGCCCCATTTCGTGCCTCCTGTCGGCGGGGCCAAAAAGTGTATATACATTGTAGTCGGCCACGCAAGAAATTTCTTTGGCTGGCACCTCGCATCAGGATCGGAATGGCCCGAACCTCCTATAAGAGGCCGTTTCCTACGATTCCGAGGTGGGTGCGTGGGAGGGAATCACATGGACGTGAGCGGTAGCCCATGGGTAGCCCAGACACGAAAACGCCCCGAGCTGAACGGGGCGTAAAATCTCGTAAGTCTTTGATTTTGAGTGGTGCCCAGGGGCGGAATCGAACCACCGACACGAGGATTTTCAGTCCTCTGCTCTACCGACTGAGCTACCTGGGCGCGACAATCGGCAAGGCGGCATATTTAAGCCGCCGGGCCCGCCGGAGTCAAGGAAAAATTGCCGGTCCGGCTGGATACCATCACTGCGGCCGGAAGTCGGGTGGGGTTTCGGCTCCTCCGCCGAAGAAGTACTTTTCCATCTGCTCTTCCAGGAACTTGCGATCCTTCGGCTTCAGGGGCGAAAGGCGGTACTCGTTGATGAGCATGGTCTGGTGCCTGAGCCATTCCTGCCACGCCTCCTTCGAGACGTTGTCGAAGATGCGCTTGCCTAGCTCGCCGGGATAGGGCTGGCGTTCGAGCCCTTCGGCTTCGCGTCCCAGTTTCACGCACTGTACGGTTCGGGTCATGGTTCGGGCTCCTGTTCGAATAGCTCCCGCAGCAGGGCCTGCACGGGGGCGGCCAGTCCGCGGCGGTGTTGGTCCGGGTTATACCAGAGGGTGTCTTCGCCATCCAACACGCCCTGTACCGGGTTTTCCAGGCGGAAGAGCCGTGGCTCGACGTGCAGCCGGAAATGGGTAAAGGTGTGGCTTCGTCCGGGAAGCGCGCCGTCGGCCTGCACCTCCGGGGCAAGGCGCTCGCGGCACCAGTGCAGGGCGTTGGCTTCCGGCGGCAGCTCGGGAAAGCCCCAGAGGCCGCCCCAGAGGCCGGTGGGCGGGCGTTTTTCCAGCAGCACCCGGCCTGCGCCGTCCCGCACCACGACCATCTGCACCGCCCTTTCCGGCAGCTCCCGCCGGGGCCTGGGGGCCGGGTAACGGTGCACCGCCTCCCTGGCCCGGGCCCGGCAGCTCCCGGCCAGCGGGCAGTCGCTGCAGCAGGGGTTGGTGCGGGTGCAGAGGGTGGCGCCCAAGTCCATGAGGGCCTGGTTGTAGTCGGCCACGGATTCCCGGGGAGTGAGGGCTTCGCTCCATGCCCACAGCTGTTTCGAGACGGTGCTGTGCCCGGGCCAGCCCTCCACGGCAAAGTGGCGTGCCAGCACCCGCTTGACGTTGCCGTCTAGGATGGGATAGCGCTGCCCCAGGGCGAGGGAGAGAATGGCGCCGGCGGTGGAGCGGCCGATGCCGGGCAGCGCCAGCACTGCGTCGAACTCCTCCGGGAATCGGCCGCCGTGTTCCTCGACGATGATCCGGGCCGCCCGGTGCAGGTTGCGCGCCCGGGCGTAGTAGCCCAACCCAGACCAGAGGTGGAGTACCTCGTCCTCCTTGGCGGCGGCGAGCGTCTCCACGTTGGGGAAGGCCGTCATGAACCTTTCGTAGTAGGGAATCACCGTCGCCACCCGGGTCTGCTGCAGCATGATCTCAGAGATCCACACGCGGTAGGGGGTTCGGGGGTGCTGCCAGGGCAGATCGTGACGGCCGTGCCGGCGGTGCCAGCTCACCACGCGGTGGGCGAAGTTGTCGTGGTCGGATTTCACCGGGTACTGTATGATTGTTGCAACAAGCTGTGCGATATAGCGCAACTATATGAAAAACAAGGTTAAATTGATAATTGTCCTGTGTCGGCGGCGGGCTGGGCTGGTACCATCCCTCTTTCCAATGACAACCTGAGGAGCTTTGACGATGCGTAACCCTATCACAGCCGCTGCCCTGGCCCTGTTGCTGACGGCGCCGGTCTTCGCCGGAACCGCTGCTGACGACATCCACGTGATGGATCCCTGGGCGCGCGAGGTGCCGCCCAACATGAAGACCAGCGCCGGTTTCCTCACCATGATGAACAAGGGGTCGGTGGATCACAAACTGGTGGCCGCCGAGTCTCCCGCCACCGGCATGGTGGAGCTGCACACCCACATCAACGACAACGGCGTGATGCGCATGCGCCCGGTGAAGGACATGCCCGTTCCTGCCGGAGGCAAGACCGAGCTCAAGCCCGGGGGCCTGCACCTGATGCTGATGAAGCTGAAACAGCCCCTCAAGGCGGGGGAGAAGATGCCCATCACCCTCATCTTCGAGGATGGCAGCAAGAAGGAGATCCAGGCCGAGGTGCGCCGCTTCGACATGATGATGAAGCACGACATGAAGCATGACATGCATATGAAACATGACATGCAGATGAAGCACTGATGAAAAGGCTCCTGTGGCTGCTGGCGCTGGTGATCGCCGGTGCCGGCAGCTGGTTCCTCTTGTCGGACCGGGGGGGCGAGGGCCCCTACCCCGGCATGGGCGGGGGCTTCACCCTGCAGTCGGTGCAGGGGCCGGTCTCCCTCTCCGATTTCCGCGGCAAGGTGGTGCTGATCTACTTCGGCTACACCTCCTGCCCCGACATCTGCCCCACCTCCCTGGGCGCACTCTCGGCGGCGCTGAAACAGCTTTCACCGCAGGAGATGGAACGCATCCAACCCATCTTCATCAGCGTGGATCCCGAGCGGGACACGCCGCAGAAGATGGTGGAGTATGTCCACTACTTCCATCCCAAGATGATCGGCCTCACCGGTTCGCTGGAGCAGCTGAAGGAGATCGCCGGGCGCTACGGCGCCTACTTCCGCAAGGCCGAGGTGGAGGGTTCCACCCTGGGCTACGCGGTGGACCACTCCTCCGTCATCTACATCGTGAACGAGCAGGGCGTGCTGGTGGACATGATCCACCACAGCGGATCGCCCAAGGTGATCCTGGAACACATCCGCAAGGCCCTTCAGGGCGCCTCGTAGCGTACCTCCACCACCAGCAGGGTGCGCCGCCCGCCGGGGGTCTGCACGCTCACCTCCTCGTCCAGTGCCCGTCCCAGCAGGGCTCGCGCCGTGGGGGAGTCCACGCTGACCCAGTTGCGCCCCGGGTCGAACTCGTCGGCGCCCACGATGCGGTAGACAGTGGTGTTGCCGGCCTCGTCCTCCAGTTCCACCCAGGCGCCGAAGAAGACGCGCTCGCGGTCGCGGGGCCGGCCTTCCACCACCTTCAGTTCGGGCAGGCGCTTCTGCAGGTAGCGGATGCGCCGGTCGAGTTCACGCAGCTGCTTCTTGCG